>CAKSOR010000007.1 GCA_934477985.1 uncultured Eubacteriales bacterium | reverse complement strand
CTGACCAGCGAGGTCGCGAGTATTATGACGATCAGCAGCGGCTGTACGTTCGTCAGGAGCAGGACATAGATTATGAATCCCGCGGTGTTGGTGAGGAGCTGAGTCAGGGTGTTCCAGACGGCTTCGGTCGCGGCGCTGTTCGAGTCGGTGCTGCCGGAAGCCTTGGTGCTGAGCTTCTTGAACTTCTCGTCCTCGAGGTTGGGGTAGGAGGTCGTCGCCATCTTGCGGTTGAGGAGTTTTATCAGCTCCGAACGTACTGTTATCCGCCCGTACATGGTGTTCGCGCCGACATAGGCGGACACCGCAGCAAGCAGCATCGTGGCGAGCGTGAAGCCGATTATCGTGAGTAAAAGCTCGCCGATCCCGGCGTGCCGTTCGACGGCTGAGAGAATCGCCGGTGATATGTAGAGGTTGACGATATTGGTGGCGACTGCGAGCGCGGCGGTCAGCAGACTGAGAATGACGACCTTTTTCTCACCGTTCGTCCACGCGGTCTTCACCATGAAGAGTGAGTTCTGAGCCATATTGTACTTTGGCTTGGGAGTCTTTTCTTTTTTCATGACTTGCATCCTTTCATTTTCTTGATGCCAATATTATACCACAAAAAATCGTCCCCGGCGCGAATCAGGGACGAAATGCCTTTTTTCAGGGATGAATTGCAATCAGTCCTGCGGAATCAGAATCTCCGCGGTGAAAGCGCCGTCCTCGCTCCCCAGCCGCATGTATCCGCCGAGCCGTGAGACAATCGCGTCGATCCGCGACAGCCCGAACCCATGCCCCTCGCCCTTTGTGGTGGCGAACAGCTTCCCGACCCGTTTCTGCTTCTTCGCGGCGGTCAGGTTGGTGAACGAGATGTAGAGCTGAGTCCCGCGCATATCCATGTAGACTCGGATCATCCGCTCGGATTCTGGCAGGGACATATTGGCGTCGATGGCGTTGTCGAAGAGGTTTCCGATGACACAGCAGAGGTCGATTTCGGAGCACTTCAGCTTCACCGGAATGTGGGCGTCGGCGACGACATTGATGCCCTTCGACCTCGCGAGCGAGATTTTGGAGTTGAGAATAGCGTCGGTCATCGGGTTGCCGGTCTTGACGACCGTGTCGACCGTGCGCAGATCGTCGTCGAGTAAGTCGAGATATTTCTTTATCGACTCGAGATCGCCCGAAGCGGCGTAAGCCTTCATCGTCTGGATGTGATTGCGGTAGTCGTGCCGCCAGCCGCGCATCTTCTGATACATGTTGTCGACCTCGTGGAAGTGTGTCTCGAGGAGCTCTTCCTGATACGAGGCGATCTGTCTGTTTATGCGCTTTGAAAAGAAACCCATATTTCACCTCATATTTATGATAGCGCGGTTGACGCCGTCATAAGCCCCGCGCGGCAGGGGAATCACCGAGCCGTCGGACAGCTTTATCTCGGTCCTCGAAACGCGGCTTATCTTCGTGAGATTGACGATAACCGACCGCCCGACGCGGTAGAAGCGGCTGTCAAGCTCCTTTTCGAGCTCGCCGAGAGTCATGCGCACCCTGATTTCCTCGGGCGTGTGGAGCGTCACGTAATTGCCGAACACATCGGCGTAGCGGATTTTGTAGACCGGCACGCGGACTATGCCGTCGGAGGTCTCGAGACTGAGGGTCTTTTCGTTTTTAGAGAGCTTCTCGGCGGCGCGGTCGAGAACCGAGAAGAGCTTGCCCTCGTCGACCGGTTTCATCAGATAGTGCAGAGCAGCGACGTCATAGCCCTCGGCGATGTAGTCCGAGTAGCCGGTGATGAAGATAATCTGCATGGACTCGCTCACGGCGCGCACCCTTTTAGCCATTGTGACGCCGTCTATCCCGCCCATCTCGATGTCAAGGAGGAGCATGTCGTAGGCTTCGTCCTCCGAGAAGTCGAAGAGAAAGCTCTCCGCCGACGAAAAAGCGCGCAGATCGACCTCATGTCCGGTGATGTAAGCCCATCTCCTGACAAGGTCCGAGACATAGTTCCGGTCGGCGTCCGAGTCGTCGCAGACGGCAATTCTGTAGTTCATCGCGTTCCCTCCAAAAAAGCCCGGCGACCGTTGCGGCGCCGGGCAGGTCTGATTCAATTATAGCAGGAAATTGTGAAGATTTCAAGTGGGGCGGTCACTATTCCGTGACAACCACGCAGGAGTCAAGCGCGGCTTTGACATCCGGGTCGTTCGCGAGCGGCAAAGGATTCATATTCCGGAAGGTCACACCCGATGGCGGAATGAGAGGGTTCACCGTATCGGTCAGCGAAACTGCCGAAGCGCCTTTTATATGATAGACGCAGGTTGATGGGTCGGTTACTTTCAGCTGGTCGATAAGTATTTTGGTGCCGATATTCGCAGGAAGCCCTGTGTTGAAGCTCCGCCACGTGCCGCCGATGATAACCTTTCCGCCGGCGTATTCGCAGTCCTTTATCGTGATGCTGCCGTTCCAGACCGAGCCGTAATCCTCGCGCAGACCGATGAAGCACCAGCCAGAGAGCCGCTTCACATTCTCGACGACAAGCTCTCCGCCGCCGATCACGAACAGATCGAATCCGAGCGTCGAGTTCCGTATAGTCGCGTTGTAAAGCCCCTTGTGAGAGTCGAAGCGGTCGACATGGCAGTTCTCCATAAGAATATTGCGCGTGTAATTTGTGCCGATGAGACCGTGCTGATGCTCGCGGTCGGTGATGGAATTCGACTGTGTGAGTCCGATGAGCTTAACATCGACCGAGCGGGTGGATTGCAGGTCATAGCTGCCCATCCCGCACAGCTGATCGCCCGCAGTCACGAAGGCAAACTCGCAGTGTCCGGTCGCGACGCAGTCCTTAAGCGTCACATTGTAAGCGTTGGTGATCTGATAGAAAGCCGCGTAGGGCGCGCCTCCGCCGACCGGGGTATCCCAGCGCTCGCCCTCGATATAGTGTTCGATGCCCTCAAGCGTGACATTTGAGCGCGTGCACAGTATTCCGCGCGCGTAGTAATCGTATCCGCCGGGGTAGTCGGGGTTTTCGGCGAGCGGATCGTTGGCTCTGGTCGTGAACTTTCCGCCGCTGATGGTTATCGGCTTGTCGTCGATCGTGTAAGCTGTCGCCGATACACTCTTATAGTCATACTGGACAGGAGTAGAGCCGTCGACCTTTCCGTCGGCGTCTATCAGAAGCATCTCAGTCCGCGTCGAGCCGCTATCAGCGTTGACGCCATAGCGCCGGTAGTCTGTTTTCAAACTGTCCTCAATCCGTATCATGCAGGGGCGGTCAGCGCGGATTCCTGTATCAGTCTGCCCAGCGCCAATACTCAGCCCATCGGTGACATTGAGCGCGGGCGCTTTCGTTGACGGTTCGATTGTGAATATCCAGACACCGCGTTCCTTGTTTTTGTAAGAGACCTTGGTGTCGTCTATGATGAACTCCGCGTCGCCCCAGTCGACGTCGGTTCTTATCGGAATTGTGTGGGGAATCCAGCCTATGTAGTACACAGCGCCCGGGTCGGCACAAACCATCGCGCCCGACTTGTTTGCGGATTCGTGGGCGTCCTTTATCGCCTTGTAATCATTTGTGACTCCATCTCCCTTCGCGCCGAAGTCGCTGTAGAATATTGTCTTTGTCATATCATTTTCCTCGTTTGTGGCTTCTGCGGATGGATCGCCCGCGTCCGCGCAGGACGCGGTGAAGAGCGTCAGCACACACAGAACCGCTGCGATCAGCTTCCTCATCCGAGTGTTACCTTCAGCTTCTCGATCGCGTCATTCACGGTAGATTGCATAGAGGCGAGAGTCGAGGCGAAGTTTGAGTTCCCGGCGGCAAAGGTCTGACGCACGAAGGGGTTGAATACGGTGTCCTGCCAGGCGTTGAGCCCGAACTCGAAACTGATTGAATCGGCAATGATGTCGATCATGTCAGCCGACTCGTCGTCGCGCGCCGACTTAGTCTTGATGACGCTCTCCCTGTAGTTCGGGATGAGGCTCTCCTGCGAGTCAAAGGCGAGCGCTTCGAGGAGAATGCCGATATTCTCGAGTCTCTCCTCCGGAACGGTCTTCAGAATGACCGAGAGCTCAGCGCCGTATGATGGTGCATAGTAATGATCCTGCTCCTCGTCGAATTTCGGGCAGGGAACGAAGCCGATGTCGATGTCAAGGTCGCGCATGCTCTCGAGTCCGAACAGCGTGTCGCCGTAGAAGAGCGACTTCCCGCTCTTGAAATCGCCGTTCTCGCCAAGTCCATCGACATTGGCGGCTGAACGTCCGGCGTAGATCTCCGGGTCAGTGCAGAAGGTGTCGTATATCTTTATGATCCTGTCGATTGCCGCCTCGTTCTTCGGAAGACTGAACTCGGGGTATCCGTCGCTTCCGGCCGCGACGAAGCTGACTCCCGAGCCGAGGATCGCGCGGGCGCAGATACCCTTCCAGCTGCCGTTTATGCCGTAGCGGTCGTTCTGATCCATCTTCGCGTCGCCGTTGAGGTCTGAAGCCGCCTGCTTCGCGATCTGAGCCATCTTGTCGATAGTCCACTTGCCATCCGCGGCGAGCTTATACATGTCAATATCGGAGTTCAGCGTCTTGTAAATGTCTTTGTTGAAGATATATCCGGTTGCGCGTGAGAGGACACTCAGACTATAATTTCCCGCCGCGGCGTACTGTTTTCCACCGATGTCGAAGATGCCGGTCGCGAGCGGATTCCACCAGGAGCTGTCAAGGTTTACGTACGGAAGGGTTTTCCAGTCTGTCAGGCAGTCGGCGGCGCTGACAACCTGAAGGTCGTACATGAACCAGATGTCGTATGTCGAGTCGCCGGAGGTTACCTCGCGCCTGACCATATCCGGTGTCACGCGGTCGATGTCGGTGACATTGATGCCGCAGCCGAAGCGCTCTTCAATACGGCGGTTGCGCTTGTATACTGCGTCGTTCAGCAGGTCGCCGTTCTCGGACTCGGAGTCGAGTATCACCTCAGCCCACGAGAGCCAGCTGCCGTCATGATGAATCATGTTGAGTTCGAAGCCCTCCATGTCTTTGTCGGGAAGCCCATCGGTCAGCGCGGTCGACCCTTCGGTCGCGTTCACGGATGTATCATCGGAAGCGTTGGTAACATCCGGTTGAGCGGTCTCGCCGCATGCCGAAAGCAGCAGTCCAGCCATCAGGAGGCAGAGAAGTTTTTTTGATCTGTACATTGCATTCACCTGAAAACAAAGAATTCCCGCCGTCCGGGGTGGAAAAACACCATCCCGGACAGGGGGTGAGTCAATTATATCATCATTTCAGGGTGAAAGTCAATAGCAGCGCATGTTTTTCACGAATTTCTACTTTCAGTAGAGTTCACTTCGCCTCAATGAACTCAAAGAACTTGTCCATCTCAGCCTGCAAGGTCGACTTGTTCGACTCAATCGTCGAAGCCACCGCGGAATCGCCGTTGAAGAGCATTGTGTTGAGCGACGAGCGGATGTCCTTGCTCCAGTTGAAGATGGTCGCGACATCGACCTCGCGGGTCCTTCTGAGTATCTCGAGCATGTCGATAGAGTCCTCGTTGCGAAGCCCCTTCTGCTCGACGACATTGCCGTAGTACTGCGGGATGACCGAGGCATAGCTCTCGTGAGTCATTGCTTCATAGACGGTCGCGGTTCGCTCGGCGTTCTTCGAGGTCACCGGAATCGTGAAATAGAAGAGCTGAGATACAAGGCTCGTTATGTAGTCGTCCTGATTCCCGTCGTACTTCGGGAAGGGCACGATTCCGAAGGTGTCGTTCATCGAGCGCATCAGCTGCGCCGCCTTTATCTCGCCGGTCATGAACATCGCGCGCGATACAGTGAAGACGTAGACATAACCGCCAGCCTCGGCGTCGAAGTCGGTGTTGCTCGCTTTGAGCGTGAGTCCTTCCTTGCCGTCGAGCATCGGCGCTAACTTGTCAATGACCGAGAAGAAGCGGTCGCCGCCGAGGATTATGTCTGGCTTTTTGCCAGAGGTGTCGAGAGTCATCTCGCCCGCCGAGAACCAGAAGTGCTCGGGTGAGTTCTGATGCGACGAGATTCCGTAGACGCAGCTTCCGTCCTTCGACCAGGTGAAGGACTCGTCGCCGTTCAGCGAGACGGCGGACTTGCAGTATTTCGTCAGCTCGTCGATAGTCCACTTTCCGTCGCGGACAAGCTGATATGGGAGCTCGAGCTGGTGGTCAGCCATCATGTTCTCGTTGAAGAAGAGACACCACATGCTGTCGAACGCCATCAGATTCGCCGCTCCCGACGCTATGAAGGACTTTCCGCCGAAGGTGGTCGCTTTCAGAATCTCCTGATCCCACCACTCGCCGTCAAAATCGAACCCGTCAAGCGCACCGAGATCCTGTAGGTATCCGTCGGTTATGAAGTAAGGCGCTTCGCTTATCGGGAGCATCATCGCGTCGTACTCGTCCTCGCCCGACATTACCGAAGTCTTGGCGGCGTCAGTGACAAGCGAGAGGGAGTTGTCCTGGTTGACAATCGTCTTCTCGACAATCTTGCAGCCGAGCTTCTGCTCGACCTTGCGGTTGCGGTTGAACACGGCGTCGTTGAGGACATCGGCGTTAAGCTCTGCGGCGTCGACATGTATGTACATATTCCAGAGCTGATCGAAGTTGAGGAAGGAGACCTCAGCTCCGCCATAGTCGACGTCAGGGTAGAAGGAATCGGGGGAGGGAGCCCCGGTGGTTGTCGCGCCATCGGCGGAGGTAGCCGTAGTCTGCGTATCGGTCTGACCGCCGCACCCGACCGAGACAAGCAGAGCCATCGCGAGCAGGAAAGTAGTTAAGCGTTTCATGTGTTTACCTCTTTTCAAAATCAGAAGAAGTCTGTATTCATAAGTATAACACATTATTTGGTGTTTGTCAATAGCAATAGCGCATAATTCACAAAAGATCCCGGGGATGTGTGTTTGATTGTGGACTTGGTGCAGATATACATCGAGGATGTCAGATATTGTCAGATTCCCAGTACTCTACAAGCACCGCTGTGGCAAAGGCATAGCTGTCAAGCCCATCAATCCCGAGCTCACGGAGCTTCCCGGAGTACTTGCCGCCCGGCAGTCCGAAGCTCCACGGCGAATAGTAAGTCACTCTGACCTTCGCGAAGGCGATCAGCTTCTCGTCGAGGTCGTTCGAGAAAGCCTGGAATATCAGCGTGGTTTCGGAAATATCGCGCGTGACAAAGGCGTCGCCGCCCGAAGCGCCGGGACAGACTTCAATAAGCCGTTCGGAACGGGTCGAGTGAGCGAGCGGTTTTCCGGACTCGTCGGTCTGCGCGTTCATGAAGCTCTCCTCGGAGCGCGTGTTGACGGCGGCGTAGATCATCAGCGAGTCGCGCCGGGCGATGTCGGTCTTCTCCCCGGCGTAGTTCATCTTGTCTGGAATGAAATCATTGACGCCGCATGGTTCGCCCCAGTAGGCGATCGGCAGAGAATAACCGGCGGTCAGCTTCGAGTTATCGCAGTACGCCGACATGTATAGATACGGATGAGGTTCAACGGTCGAGTGCTCAGTTCTGTAGGCGCTGACAACGAGAACCTCTTTCCCGGGCGACATGGTTATCGGCTTGTAATGCTCCTTCCGGTCGTAGTTGTCCTTCACCGTCCCGGAGCGGTCGAACTCCCACGCGGTGATACTGAGGATTCCGCCGGGACTCTGGTCGGAGGTCGTTTCGGTCAGCAGCTGACTGTCCGGCGCGAGCTTTGAGTTTATGTCGACGATGACGAAGACAATGCAAAAAAGTATTATAAAAAAAACTATTGACAGAGTAAAGAATGCTAATGGGGAACGTGTTTTTCTCATGTTAAGCTCCTTATCTGGGACGATGTCAGTTTAAAAAATAGAGACTCGCGCTTGTCGCGAGCCCCGTTTGGTTGTTAGTTATTACATAATAATGATCCGCTGTACATAGCATATCCATTATACTGACGATAGTGCAGTCCATAACCTCCGCCGCATGGAGTTCCATCGGATTTTGTGCAAATCCAGACACCGCTCCTATAGTCGTAGTCTGTATATTGTAATGACAACGTTCCAGAGTGGCTGTGACCGTTCTCTGTGGGGTTCACGATGATCGAATCTACATTATCGGTTGGAGTAAATGTACCAACGGAAGATTCAGTTATGGAATGTGTTCCATAGATTTCGAAGACATAGTCTCCGTTAACGCACTTTGATATACTGCAACGTGATGCGTTGGTATCGGCTTCAGGTACACCAATACCATCAATTGCCGATGTTGCCATCGTCTGTTCGAACAATCTTCGTATCATCATGTCGATGCTATCATCGTTTGCCGAAGCAATCACGGCGAAGCAGATGACGAGCATAGCGACCAAACATAGCGTAAACCATTTTTTCATGATATTTGTGTCCTTTCGTTTTTTGTTTTTTTGAGGCGGGTAGCAAGTGATTTTTGCTCCCTATAATTTTGGCGCATAGAAATATAACTTTTCATTTTTCTATGCGCTGACACAAATAAACTTAATCGGATATGATATTGCGATGAGCTCATTTGTGTAATAGGCACAGAAATGGTTTTTCTGCTTTATCATATTCAATCACCCCCCAAGGTAATTTGTTGTTTTTGGGATAGTGTGTTGCTTGTCTCTGTGTTGATATTATATCATATATTTCGAAATGTGTCAATATGTTTTTTGTGAAAAAACGATATAAATTCTATTTTTGTATAGATGCACAAAGGAGAATATACATTTTTGTTAAATATGTACAATTTTGGCGGAGCATCAAACATTTGCTTGTGCTGTTTATTTTCCGTTCACTTCGTCTCTGTGCATATCACCCGACGTGAACTTTATCGCCCGCTCGACGGCGTCCTTCGCGTTGCCCCAGGGCTCGGCGTCGTAACGGTAGTCGAACTTCTTGCAGAACCAGCTGACATCGCCGCGCAGCTCGTCGAAATAGGTGTTGACGACCGTCGAGACCTCCTTGTAGAAGTCGGCGAAGTTCTTTTTCGAGAGTCCTTTGCGCCCGTACTCGACGAACATCCGGTAGTGCGGAAGGCAGATATAGGGCTGCGCGCGCAGCTTCTTACGGAAGTTATCGTCCTGCTCCCACAGAAGCACCGCTGTCTCGAACATCTTCTCGAGCGAGAACTCAATTCTCGAGCAGACGTAGCAGGTCGACTCGAGCTTCTCAAGCCGCTTCATCGGCTCGACTCCAAGTCCTTTGAGCGCCGCGAATCCGCCGCCTGACGTCTCCCCGCGCAGCTGGTTCAAGTGGCTCTCGAGCATCAGCGCCATTCCGAGGCGGTTCTTTCGGGTGAACATCATGTCGTAGTGCGTCTTGCAGAAGCCGAGCTCATTGGTCTTTATCCGCACGTCGGGCTCCATCATCGACGCGCCGAGTATCAGCTCGAGCTGATCGTTCTCGAGCTTCCTGTAGAGCGTGCAGAAGGGACAGCCGCAGGAATGATCGGCTTCGGATTTTTCAAAGGCTTCGTTCACGGGTATTGTGTAAATCTTTTCCATAACAATCTCCTCAAAAGTGCGAGTTTGAAAAAGAATTTTTCAAACTCTTCTTGACATATTTATATTATAGCGTTATAATAGATATATTGCAAGAAACAAATTGTAAAGATGAGGATAAAATGCTTACATACACTGACAAAATCACCGTTTTCACCGACGCTGACGGACTTCCGGCGGTGCGGGTGGAGAAGCTTTCGGACTTCTTGATCTCCCAGATCTTCGACTGCGGACAGTGCTTCCGCTTCGAGCCGACCTCCGACGGCTCATTCGAGGGAGTGGCGCACGGGAGATATATCCGCTTCTCGCAGCCGGACAGCTCAACGCTCGAGATACACAACTCGACTCCGGCGGATTATGAGAATATCTGGAAGCGATATCTTTCGCTCGACGCCGATTACAAGGCTGTCCGCGCGGACATCGCCTCGCGCTTCGACATCGCCTCGCACGGAAAGGACACGATCATGCCGACCGCGATGGAGTACGGCTCGGGAATCCGGATTCTGCGGCAGGAGCCGTGGGAGACGCTCTGTTCCTTCATCGTCTCGCAGAACAACAACATCCCGCGGATAAAGAAGATAATCGCCGCGATGAGCGAGCGTTACGGCGAGCCGACAGAGTGCGCCGGGCACACATACTACGCCTTCCCGACCGCAGAGTCGCTTGTCAGCGCCGGAGTCGGGGGACTCGCCGCGCTCCGGACAGGCTTCCGGGCAAAGTACATCTTCGACGCCGCAGAGAGGGTGGCGAGCGGAGAGCTTGACCTTGAAAAGGTCTCTGAAATGACGCCGGACGAGGCGATGGAGGCGCTCTGCGAAATCAAGGGCGTCGGACCGAAGGTCGCGTCCTGCGCGATGCTCTTCGGACTCGGAATGACCTCAGCCTTTCCGATCGACGTCTGGATAAAGCGCGTCATCGCGAAATACTACCCTGACGGGTTGGATATCCCCGCGCTCGGTGAGTATGCCGGAATCGCGCAGCAATATTTATTCTACTATGAGAGATACAATGTGGGAAACTGAAAGGACAAAGCCATGAAGTACGCAACCGAAAACGGCATTATGAAGATAACCGGCGCGGGCTACGCGCTCGGGCTCGACACGAAAGACGCGTCGGCGAAAGTTATTATAAACGGCGTCGCTTTTGCCACTCTCGACCTCCGGAGCGCGGTCAACAAGCTCGGAGACGACCTGAAGCCGATCGTCGACTCCGAGCCCGAAAAGCCGGAATTCCTCGGCGTGACCGAAAACGGCGGGCTTACACTGACCTGGCGCGCCAAGAGCTCTCTCTGGGAGAAGAAGTACACGCTTATCTGCACCCCGGCGAGATTCAGATACCGCGTCGAGGTCATGGGCGTCGGCAGAGTCGACAGCGTCAACTACTTCTCGGGCGACCTTTCGGCGAAAAAGCACGGCAGCGAATACGAGTTCGCCGAGGGTTTCTACCCCTGCGCGCCCTGGCAGCCCGAGGACAGCTACTATTTCCACCCCGAGAAGAGATATTCGCGCTGGAACGTGCTGATGATCCCGCCGATGTTCTGCTACGCCTTCAGGTGCGAGGGAGCGTCCGACTGGCTGGGACTCGGACTTGTCGCTGAGCGCGGCGAGCACAATTTCGGCCGCTTTGACTACAATCCAGCAAGGGACGAGATGGACACGTTCTTCTGGCTCTCGACCGACCAGAACGGACACACGAAGGTTTCCGGCAGCTGGACAGCGCCCGAGATCATCGGCTTCGGCGCGGCTGACGAGTTCGGCGCCATGCAGAGCTACAGCGATTACTATTTCTCGACCGGCATCGCCGAGGTGAAGGAATCGACTGTCCCGCCGCGCTTCTGGCACGGACCGGTCGCCTGCGGATGGATAGAGCAGATAGTCGAGGGGCATCTTGACGGCAAGAATCCGACGGATTACGCCCGCGAGGATTTCTACGAGGACTACGTGAAGCGCCTGCATGAAAAAGGTCTCGACCCGAAGGTGCTGATAATCGACGACAAATGGCAGAAGGAATACGCGCCCGCCGTTCCCGACGAGACCAAGTGGCGCGACCTGAAGGCGTTCATCGCCCGCCGCCACGCTGAGGGAATTCACACACTGCTCTGGTTCAAGCTCTGGGACGGCGAGGGCTTTGAGGATGAGCTCTGCGTAAAGGCTGACAACGGCTCGAGACGCCTCGACCCGTCGAACCCCGAGGTCATCAGACGGATAAAAGCGAGCGTAAAGCGCCTGCTCTCGCCCGAGGGACTCGACGCCGACGGCTTCAAGATCGATTTCGCCTTCTTCAACCCCGAGGGACGCGGTTTCACGACTTATTCCGGCAAGTACGGCACCGAGCTGCTCTACGACTACATGAAGTTCATCTATGAGACCGCGAAGGAGGTAAAGCCCGACGCGCTGATAAATTGCAGCCCCTGCCATCCCTATTTCGCGCACATCTGCGACCACGCGCGCCTGCACGACTACGATTACCGCCGCCGCGACAACACCGAGGATCTCACAACCCGCGCGAAGCTCTTCGCCATCGCGAACCCCGGGACGCTTATCGACACTGACAACGCGGGCTACAGCTCGCACCGCGACACAATGCGCTGGCTTCTGTGTCAGCCGAAGATCGGAGTGCCCGACATCTACTCGATCCGCGGAGTCCGCGGGGACTTCATCACCGACGACGACCTTGAGGCGATAGCCGAAACCTGGCGCGAATACTCGGCGAGGGTTGATAAGCTCTATGGATAAGCTGAATAATTGGAGTTTTCACGCGAAAAAGGCTTGAATTTGTGGGCTTTTTCGCGTGAAAACAACCTTAAATCAGCGTTTCCCTATAAAGTGTGAGCGTAAGTGTAAATTTTTTTGCAAAACGCGGGAAAATTTCAAAAACCCCTTGCAATCCTTGAAATAATCTGCTATAATATATAGGTATCGGGGCGGAAGCGTCCCGATGCCATAATGACAAGCTATAAAATAAGGCCATACCAGCCGGGGAATTAGCGGTGCCTTGTACCTGCGATCCGCTACAGCAGGGGTGGATTCCTTTGATGAGGGCTGATTTCTGTGTGGTCTGCGCGCCGGAATTCGTGTGTTGACGGATGGGTCTCGCGCAATCGGAAGCCGTGAACCATGTCAGGTGGGGAACCAAGCAGCATTAAGCGGTGTCTCCGATGTGCCGCGAGGTCGCCTGTCCCGAGCACGTGCCGTCGCTTACGCGCATGGAAGCATTTCGACTCAAGGGTGTATGGTCTTATTTTATAGCTTGTCGGTTTTGTAAGGGGTGAGGGCTTGCATCAGGCGCTTTACCGCAAATGGCGTCCGATGACCTTTTCGGATGTCTGCGGTCAGGATCACATAACTTCGATACTCCGCTATGAGGTCGAAAACGGCAAGACCTCTCACGCGTATCTTTTCTGCGGCTCGAGAGGAACAGGCAAGACGACCTGCGCGAAGATACTCGCGCGCGCCGTGAACTGCGAGCATCCCGAAAACGGCGACCCCTGCGGAAAGTGTCCGTCCTGCCTTTCGGCGGCGTCGGGCGCGTGTATTGATATAATCGAAATGGACGCGGCGTCGAACAACGGCGTCGAGGACATCCGCCAGATACGCGACGAGGTCGAGTATCTTCCCGCCGAGCTCAAGTACAAGGTCTATATAATCGACGAGGTGCACATGCTCTCGCCGAGCGCGTTCAACGCGCTTTTAAAGACCCTCGAGGAGCCCCCGCCGCATGTCATATTCATCTTAGCGACGACCGAGCTCCAGAAGATCCCCGCAACGATACTCTCACGCTGCCAGCGCTTTGATTTCAGGCGCATCGGAAGCGACGTCATAGCGTCAAGACTCGAATATATCGCGAAAAACGAGAACATCACCCTCGACCACGAGGCGGCTTTCATGCTGGCTCATCTGGCGCAGGGCGGAATGCGCGACGCCATCTCATTGCTCGAGCTCTGCTCGGGCGAGAACCGTCCGGTCACAACCGGGCTTGTCGAGGAGGTCGCCGGCACAGGCGGACGCGATTCGGTGATAAAGCTGCTGAACGCCGTCTGCGACAGGGATTACGACACGATCTTCGCGGAGATCGGGAAAACCTTCATGTCGAGCCGCGATATTGCCGTCTTCTGGCAGGATATAATTTCCTTCTACCGCGACATGCTGGTGGCGAAGACGACGAAGAACGCGAAGGATTACCTTGACCTCACCGAAAAGCAGTACGCCGAGCTTGTCAGCGTGGCCGGGAGATTCTCGGCCGAGACCTTAGTCTGCCACGCGAAGCTGCTTGACGACTCGCTTGACGCGATGAGACGCGCGGCGTCAAAAAGACTTGTCGCCGAGATGACGCTTGTCAGGATGTGCGACGAGAGATTCCAGAGCACGAACGAGGCGCTTATGTCGCGCATAGCGGCGCTCGAGGACCGGATAAACTCCGGCGCGTTCGCACCGAAAGCCCCGGTTCAGACGCAGCCCGCGCAGCCGATGCGGCCGCCGGTCAGCGAACCCGACGACGAGCCTCCGGTATACACGGCGACCGATCCCCTGCCAGGACGCACCGAGCCCGCGAACCCCGCGCCCCCGGCACAACCGGAGCAGGCTCCCGAAGCTATATCCGAGCCGCCGGTCAAGAAGGAATACCGTCAGCTGCCGTACTGGGCTGAGCTCGTCGAAAAGTGCAACGCCCGCGACCAGCTCCTTGGAAGCATGATGCGCAACTCCGCGAAGGGCTTCACGGTCAACACCGATAATTTCATCCACATCCGCGCGACGAATCCGGTCGCGCAGCAGATGATAACAAATCTCTTCCCGACGCTGCTTGAGCTCCTCAACACCTTTGAGGACGGAAAGCTCGACCGGATGTCGGTGAAGCTTGAATATTCACCCGAAAAAAAGACCGACTCCGACGACCTGAAAGAGCTCGTCGAGAACGCCGGGAAGGAACAATAGACCTGTTCGGTAACCCGACTTCAGCGTATCAAATTGGCGACGCAAGTCGGCAATTTGATTGACAAGTCGGGAGGGTTATCGAACAGCTCTAATAAACATATATCGAAAGGGAAAACGAAAATGAAAGCACGTTTACCAAAGGGCATGGGCGGCGGACCGTCCAACATGAACGCGATGATAAAGCAGGCACAGAAGATGCAGGCCGACATGGAGACTCTCCAGGAGGAGCTCGACGGACGCGAGTATGACGTCCAGGTCGGCGGCGGCGCTGTGGCTGTCAAGATCAACGGCAAGAAGGAGATCCTCGCGATCGACCTGAAGCCCGAGATCGTCGATCCCGACGACATCGAGTCGCTCTCCGACACGCTCGTGGCGGCGGTCAACCAGGCGATCAAGAAGGTCGAGGAGACCAACGCTTCCGAGATGCAGAAGATCACCGGCGATATAAACGTCCCCGGACTCTTCTGACAGAAAGGTCAAGGAATGGCGGAATATATCCTTCCGCTCGAGAAGCTCATCGAACAGTTCCGCCATCTCCCCGGAATCGGGCAGAAGACGGCGGTGCGGCTCGCGTTCGCGGTGCTTGATTTCAGCAAGGAGGAGGCGTTCGCCTTCGCCGACGCCGTAAGGGACGCCAAGGAGAAGGTCACGACCTGCCGGGTGTGCCAGAACATATCCGACGGCGAGCTCTGTCCGATCTGCGCCGATGAGAAGCGCGACCGCTCGGTAATCTGCGTAGTCGAGGACGCCAAGGCGATAATGTCGCTCGAGAAGGTGCGCGAGTACAACGGGCTCTATCATGTCCTGCACGGCGCTATCTCGCCGATGAACGGCATAGGTCCGGACAAGCTGAAGATCCCAGAACTGCTCGCGAGACTCGGAAGCGGCGAGGTCGGGGAGGTCATAATAGCGACCAATCCGACGGTCGAGGGCGAAGCCACGGCGATGTATCTCACAAAGCTGATCAAACCGCTCGGCGTGAAGGTCTCAAGACTCGCCTACGGAATTCCGGTCGGCGGAGAGCTCGAGTACGCCGACGAGATCACGCTGATGCGCGCGCTCGAGGGCAGACGGTTCATGTAAAACGGTGTTTTTGCGACCGTCAGAATGAACAAAATAATTTATTTTTCGCATACCTCTTGACAAATCGCGAAGAATATTATATAATAATAAATCGGGTACGTTTTTCGTGCCCGGACGATGATCCCCTGTGCGCTGAAAGGAAGTGGTTCGATGCGCATTGATCTGAAAAAGCTCATCTCGGGCGACGTCAGAAAGCTGCCGCTCGACTATACTTTCCCGATAGACGAGTCTCCCGACCCGGAGCATCCCGGCGAAGGGACTATCGACACGGAGATCGACGGAGTAGTCTATAAAGGTCCTGTGAGGGTAAAGGGCGAGATCGCCAACCTCGGCGGCTATATGCGGCTGAGAGCCTCGGCGACGGTCGATTACGAAGCGGAGTGCGCGCGGTGTCTGAAACCGCTCGGGCGCAGTCTGACCGTGGAGATCGAGCGCACGCTCGTTCCTGAGGGAAGCCTTGAGAACACCCCCGAGGAGGAGGCTGACGATTATCTTGAGATAGTCGACAGCGCCATCGATCCCGATGAGTCATTCGTCGAGGAGCTTATGATGGAGTTCCCGACGAGGGAATTGTGCTCGGAGGACTGCAAGGGACTCTGCCCGAAGTGCGGGAAAGACCTGAACGAGGGCGACTGCGGCTGTGTGAAGAAAGAAATTGATCCCAGACTCGCGGTGTTACAGAAGCTACTTGAAAAAGAGTAAATCATGATGTATAATTTATGTTATACGGTTAAGGAGGTGTCGTGAAATGGCAGTGCCGAAGAAGAAAGTCTCCAAGGCGAGACGTGACAAGAGACGTTCGAACGTCTGGAAGCTCGATATGCCGGGCATGGTAAAGTGCCCGAAGTGCGGTGAGTACAATCTCGCTCACAGAGTTTGCAGAGCTTGCGGTTCCTACAACGGAAAGCAGGTCATCAACGTCGAGGGCTGAGTTCCCCGGGAAAAGCAGAGCCGGAGTCGATAAGACCCCGGTTTTTGTTTTGCTCTGAAAAGCGCATTCGAAAATGAGTTCCGAAATCCGTAAATCATGCGGATTTTTTTGAATATAACTCTTGACAAACCTAAGAGTTTATGGTATAATGAGTGCAGTGGTCAAAACGACAAAATCCCGGACTCTGAACGCCTGGGAAAATGCCATTATTAACAAAATCACCCACGTTCGAACAGCCAGTCGGCGAAGTCACAGAGAAATTTCTGCTTCGCGCTGTCAAGGCACTGCATTTTGCTCGCCATCAGCTTCGTGTAATCCCCGCTGTCCGCGGCGTCGACCGCGCCGACGAGAAAGTAATCGGGCGTGACGTTCAGCACGTCGCAGATTCGCATGAGCACCTCGATGCTCGGGATCGAGCGGGCGTTCTCGATGTTCGAGAGATATTTGTCGCTGAGCCCGGCGTCTTCGTTTACATAACCCTGCCTGAGTCCGAGCTCCTTGCGTCTGGCGGCGATGCGTTTTCCTATTTCCTTGAAATCGGTATACATTGCGTTCCCTCCGAATAAAGTGTTATGAATTATTTTACAACAATTCGGCGGATAAAAATACTTATTAAAAACAGAAAAACCAATTGACATACGAAAAAATGTGTGATATAATAAGAATGTAGTCCGGTAATGCGAATTTCCGGTCAAAAAATAAATCAAAGAGGTTTTATCATGAACAAGAAACTCATCACGGCGGTAACGGCAATCTCAGCGGCTTCAATGCTCGGACTCAGCGCGCTTGCCGCTCCGGCGGTCGACGGACGCAAGACCTGCGAGGCGTACATCGCCGATATCAAGCTCGATGGCAAGATCGACGACGCGTGGAAGTACGCTCCGACGATCAAGGTCGACACTGTCAAGCAGAACGCTTCA
>CAKSOR010000006.1 GCA_934477985.1 uncultured Eubacteriales bacterium | reverse complement strand
GCCAGCTCCTGTCGTTCGCGAGAACACTGATACACAAGCCGGACGTCATGATCCTCGACGAGGCGACCGCAAACATCGACACCGAGACTGAGGTCCTGATTCAGGATTCGCTCGAGAAGCTGATGAACGCCGGAACGATGCTGATAGTCGCGCACCGGCTCTCGACGGTCAGAAACGCCGACAAGATAATCTACCTCTCGCACGGAGAGATTCTCGAGGAAGGCACGCACGAGGAGCTCTGCGCCCTGGGCGGCAGATATTACGAGCTCTGTCTCGCGCAGAGCTTTGAGGAGCAGAGCGCGAAGAAGTAAAATTTTCGTGAAACATATTGCGGTCGCGGTGTTTTCGTGGTATAATATTAGTGAGAGGTGACAGCATGGAGAAAAAATTCACTACAGACCCGCGGTGCGACGAAGCCTGCAAGCGAGTGCTCGCTGAGAAGATATTCTTAGCGAGAATAATGAAAGGCTGCGTCGAGGAATACCGCGACTGCCCGATAGATGACATCATAAACAAGTACATCGAGGGCGAGCCTGAAATCGGTGAGACGCCGACGCACAGGGACAGTGAAAAGATAATCGGCTCGGATACCGAGGACGCGTCCCTGTATGAAAACACAATCCATTATGACCTGAGATTCAACGCGGCGGCGCCGGGAGAGGACGGTCTGATCAGTCTCATAATCAATATTGAGGCGCAGCGGAGATTCGACCCGGGTTATCCGCTCGTAAAGCGCGGGCTGTATTACTGCTGCCGTCTCATCTCGGCGCAGTACGGGACGGAATTCGATCATTCGCACTACGAGAAGATAAAGAAGGTCTACTCAATATGGCTCTGCCTGAACTCGCCCGCGGACTGGCGGAATACGATAACCGAGTTCAGGGTCAGCCAGAACAATCTCGTCGGAACGGCAAGCGAAAAGCATGAGAATTTTGACCTTCTGCGGACGATCATAGTCTGTCCGGGCGACAACAGCGAGCCGGGCTCGGTGCTGAGGCTGCTCCGCGTGCTGTTTTCTGACCGCATGCGGTACGGCGAGAAGGAAGAGATACTGGAAAATGAGTTCAATATCGATCTGCGAGGAGATGTGCGGGAGGAGGTATTACAGATGTGCAATATAAGTTACGGCATAGCTGAAGAAAACTATAACGAAGGCTGGCAGGGCGGAATGGATAAAGGCAGACGTGAAGGCAGACGTGAAGGCGTCGACGAAACTCGTCTTGAAGGTCTCAGAAACCTCATGAAAACACTGCGCGTCGACTTTGACCACGCCGCCGATCTGCTGCTGATTCCTGCCGCTGAACGCGACAAGTACAAGAAGCTCATTGAGTCTGATATCTGACTGCGTTCACATCTTATCAAGCAAAATTCTTTACGTTCTTAACTCTCACAGAGCCCAAAGCCACCGGCTTTGGGCTTTGTTGCTCCATTGTAAACAATCCGCAAAAAAACGCCGAACACCCTTGCATTTCATTTTTATCTGATGTATAATAGAATAGTTCATCCAAGGCGGATGGTAAACTAATAATTATTAGTGAAAAACGGATAAAGAAAGGAAGTATTAAAATGCTCAAACGCCTTGCCGCCTGTATACGCGAATACAAGCTGCCTACGATTCTGACGCTTATCTTCATCGTCGGCGAAGCGGTCATCGAGGTATTCATACCCTTCATCACCGCTGACATGGTCAACCAGATCAACCGCGGCGCTGAAATGGGCGCGATAATCTCGGTCGGTCTCAAGCTCGTGCTGATGGCATGTCTCTCACTCTGCTGCGGAGGTCTCGCCGCTTACACCTGCTCGAAGGCTTCAACCGGCTTCGCCAAGAACCTTCGCCATGATATGTTCGCGAACATACAGGACTTCTCCTTCGGAAACATAGACAAATTCTCGTCCTCGTCCCTCGTCACACGTATGACCACCGACGTCTCAAACGTCCAGATGTCCTTCATGATGCTCATACGCACGGCTATACGCAGCCCGCTGATGTTTCTCTTCTCTATAGTCATGGCGTACTATATGGGCGGAGCGCTCGCCACAACCTTCGTGATTGTAGTGCCGATACTTATCTGCGGACTTCTCATCGTCGCAAAGAAAGCCATGCCCGCCTTCCGCAGCGTCTTCCGCAAATACGACCGGCTCAACGAGTCGATCGAGGAAGATGTCCGCGGAATGCGCGTCGTAAAGGGCTTCGCGCGCGAGGACTTCGAGAAGAAGAAATTCTTCGCCTCCTCCGAGTCAATACGCAAGGACTTCACCCGCGCAGAGCGCATCGTCGCCGTCAACAATCCCCTGATGCAGGTCTGCATCTACTTCAACATGGCGTTCATACTCACCATCGGCTCGAAGCTGATAATCTCGAACCGCGGCACAACCATCGACGTCGGTCAGTTATCAGCCATGATCACCTACGGCATCCAGATTCTCATGTCGCTGATGATGCTCTCGATGATCTACGTCATGCTCACGATGTCGGCTGAGTCGGCTCGCCGTATCTGCGAGGTGCTCGACGAAAAATCCTCGCTCACAAGCCCGAAGAACGCCGTCACGACGATAAAGGACGGCTCGATCGACTTCGATCATGTCTCCTTCCGCTACTCCGAGAAGGCTGAGCGCGACTCGCTCTCGGACATTGATCTCCACATAAAGTCCGGAATGACGGTCGGCATACTCGGCGGAACCGGCGCGGGCAAATCCTCGCTCGTCAGTCTGATCCCGCGTCTCTACGACGTCTCGGACGGCTCGGTCAGGGTCGGCGGAGTCGATGTGCGCGAATATGACCTCGAGGCTCTGCGCGACTCGGTCGCTATGGTGCTCCAGAAGAATCTGCTCTTCTCGGGAACGATCAAAGACAACCTCCGCTGGGGCAACAAGAACGCCACAGACGACGAGATGATTGAGGCCTGCAAACTCTCGCAGGCGGATGATTTCGTCCGCTCATTCCCTGACGGCTACGACACCTACATCGAGCAGGGCGGAACAAACGTCTCGGGCGGTCAGAAGCAGCGTCTCTGCATCGCGCGCGCGCTCCTCAAGAAGCCGAAGATACTCATCCTCGACGACTCCACCTCGGCTGTCGACACCAAGACCGACGCGCTGATCCGCGCCGGATTCAGGAAGTTCATACCCGAGACCACCAAGATAATCATCGCTCAGCGAATCGCCTCGGTCGAGGACGCCGACATGATAATCGTCATGGAAGGCGGAAAGGTCGCTGACGTCGGAACTCACGACGAGCTGATGAAGTCAAGCGCGATCTACCGCGAGGTCTATGAATCCCAGAAGGGAGGAAATTCCGATGAAAACTGAAAACAAACGCCCCTCAGCGCGTCCCGGAACGCTCAAGCGGACGGTAAAGCTGCTATTTGAGGCATACCCTGTGCTCGTTCCGGTCGCGATAGTCTGCATGATCTTCTCATCGATTGTCTCCTCGATACCAGCGATATTCATACAGAAGGTGCTGACTGTCATCGAGAACTGGGTCGACACCGGCGACTGGGCTTCCGCACGTTCCGAGGTCATCTCGAAGGTCGCGATACTCGTGACGCTCTATGTGCTGTCGATCGCCGCTATGACGGTCTACACGCAGATGATGGCTTACATCACGCAGGGATTCCTGTCGAAAATGCGCAACAAGATGTTCGACGGAATGCAGGATCTGCCGATAAAGTACTTCGACACCCACAAACACGGCGACATCATGAGCTACTACACAAACGATATAGACACGCTCCGTCAGTTAGTCTCTCAGGCGCTTCCGCAGGTCGTACAGTCGACCGTTATCGTCGTGACGGTGCTCGGAATCATGCTCTGGTACAGCGTCTGGATGACGCTTGTAGTGCTTCTCGGAGTCGTCATCATGGTACTCGTCTCGAAGAAGATCGGCGGCGGCTCGGCGAAGTTCTTCATCAGCCAGCAGAAGTCGATCGGTAAGACCGAAGGCTTCATCCAGGAGCTTATGAACGGACAGAAGGTCGTCAAGGTCTTCTGCCACGAGGAGGCTTCGAAAGCGGATTTCGACGCGATCAATGAGGAGCTCTGCGAGGTCTCGTGCCGCGCGAACGCCTATGCCAATATGCTCGGACCGATAATCATGAATATCGGAAACGTACTCTATGTCATAGTCGCGACGGTCGGCGGACTCTTCCTGCTCTCCGGACTGCCGAACCTCAGCATCTCAGGAATGGCGTTCAGCATCCCGATACTCGTTCCCTTCCTCAACATGACAAAGCAGTTCACCGGAAACGTCAACGGACTCTCGCAGCAGATCAACTCGATCGTCATGGGTCTCGCCGGAGCTGACAGAATATTCACCCTGATGGACGAAAAGCCCGAGACCGACGACGGTTACGTCACGCTTGTCAACGCGAGGATCGACAAAGACGGCAATATCGCCGAGACTCAGGAGCGCACCGGAAAGTGGGCGTGGAAGCATCCTCATACCGCGGACGGCTCGATCACCTACACCGAGCTCAAGGGCGATGTCAGACTCCAGGACGTCGATTTCGCCTACGAAGAGGGCAAACCCGTGCTCCACGACGTCACCGTGTGGGCTGAGCCCGGACAGAAGGTGGCGTTTGTCGGCGCGACCGGCGCTGGCAAGACGACGATCACGAACCTGATCAACCGCTTCTACGACATCGCCGACGGAAAAATCCGCTACGACGGCATCAACATCAACAAGATAAAGAAGGACGACCTCCGCCGCTCGCTCGGCATAGTCCTTCAGGACACGAACCTCTTCACCGGAAACGTCATGGACAACATCCGCTACGGACGCCTCGACGCGACCGACGACGAGTGCAGAGCCGCCGCGAAGCTCGCGGGCGCGGACGACTTCATCGAGCGTCTGCCTGAGGGCTACAAGACCGAGCTCACGAACAACGGCTCTAACCTCTCTCAGGGTCAGCGCCAGCTGATCGCGATTGCCCGCGCGGCGGTCGCCGATCCGCCCTGCCTGATTCTCGACGAGGCGACATCGTCGATTGATACCCGAACCGAGGAAATTGTCCAGCGCGGCATGGACAAGCTGATGGAGGGAAGAACAGTCTTCGTAATCGCACACAGACTCTCCACCGTCCGCAACTCGGACGTCATCATGGTGCTCGACCACGGTCGCATCATCGAGCGCGGAAGCCACGATAAGCTCATCGCCGAAAAGGGCGTCTACTACCAGCTCTACACCGGCGCGTTCGAGCTCGAATAAGTCAAGAAAAATCCCCTGCCGATCGGCAAGGGATTTTTCGTTTGTTGTCTGTCCGGGTCACTTTCGCTCTCCGGTGAAATTCCGCCAGGACTTTATCGAGAGCAGCGCGCAGATGAGTCCTAAAAGCGTCACGACAGCCCAGGAGAGTATCGTCGTTGTCCAGTCAAAGATGTCGGCGAGCTTCGCGATACCATAGGTGAAGAGCGCGCTTCCGACATATGTACAGCTGTTCAGGAGCCCCGAGATGAACGAGACGTTGCCGTACTTAGCGTATCTCGCCGAGACATAGCAGGTGAGAATCAGGTTGACTCCGTGCATAGCGCCGGTCAGGAGCACAACAAGAAGCGACGAAAGCCAGACGTTCACGCCCGACAGAAGCCCTAAGGTCAGCGCGATGACAAACGCCGCGCCGAAGATCACGCCCGAGCAGACCATCTCGTTTCTGAAGAACTTCCGGTAGATGACCGACGCGACCTGAATGCTCAGTATCGAGAAGATCGGCAGTCCGACGCTCGTAAGGATCGAGCTCGAGGTCTCAAGCCCGAAGACATCGTGCAGGTAGGACGGCATCCAGGTCTCGACTCCGTCGCGGAGCATTCCCTGGAAGATTATCACGAACATGATCAGCACAAGCGGAGAAACCGCGAAGAGATTCACGTGAGAAGCGCCGCCGTCGGTCGCCGCCTCGCGCTTTATGATATTCACCTCGCCCGAGGCGCGCTCGAGCCTTTTCATGCTTAACATCCAGAAGCACGCCATAAGACCGCCGCAGACCGCCGCGAAAATGAATACCGCGCGCCACGACGAGAGGAACTTAATGAATCCTGAGGCGATCAGGTAGATCGCGATCGTTCCGCAAGATCCGCCCCACGAGACCCGTACGCAGGCGCGCTGATAATCGTTCGGCTCGAGATATTCGCTCATTATCTTGACCATCGGCGGCCAGATCATCGCCTGCGCGACACCGTTGAGTCCCCAGACAACCGCCAAAAGTCCGGTGCGCGAGCCGATCAGCGGCACGAGAAGATTGAAGACGGTGGTCGCGGAAAGTCCGCCGAGCACGACGTATTTCGGTTTGATGTGGTCGCCGAGCCAGCCCGAGATCAGCTGTCCGACGCCGTAGCAGACGAACATCGCTACGGTGACAATCGAGGCGGACGCCTTTGTCACGCCCTCCGCGACAACATATTCGGAGATGACCGCGCTGAAATTCTTGCGGGTCAGGTAGCTTACGAGGTAGACGAGCGAGCAGAGCGCCGTCAGAAAAGTTATGGTTTTACGGTCTGTGAGTTTCATAGTGTTCCTCAATTTCAGTTATGATTCACTATTATACCACACAAATCCATATTTGTCAATAGAATGACGCGTTTTTGCGAAATTCTCATAATGTATCAGAAAAAGCACCGGAAAAACCGGTGCTTTTGGCTTGTTCTAAAGACCGAGCCGCTTTACAAGCGCCTCCTGCAAGGTCTGTGAAAAGTTGATTTGTTTCTGCTCTGCCATCGTGTTCAGCCAGGACGGTATCGTCAGCGTCTTCTTTACCGAGCGCTGACCTCTTGTCGGAACTTCGACCAGAGCGAGTATGTCGTCGCCGTTATGCTCTGTGGAAGCTATGTCAGACGGTCTCGGTAAAGTCTTTCCCTCATCGAGAAGCGTTGAACAATACGCGCCAAGAGCCTCCTTCGCCTCGTCAAATATCTCTTCAAGTGAATCGGCAAAGGTATGGCAGCCTTCAAGATCGGGGAATTCGATCCAGTATGAATTGTCCTCACGATGGATAACTGCGGGATATGAGAGATTCATGATTGCCTCCGTTTCTCATTTCAGACCTGCGCGCTTAATTATAACACGTATGCACGTACTTGTCAATACCTTTTCGAAAAACAGAGTTCAATATCAAATGGTTATTACTTCGAATAATTCGCGAACGCGTCGAAGACCTTCTGATATTCCGCGGTGACCGAGCTGATGTTAGACGCGTAATAGGACGCGAAATTCGGGTTGTTCTCGCGCACGAGTCCTTCAATGCAGAATCCGAAGCCCTTCCAATGGTCGTAGACGTATCCGAAATCGCAGACGCGCTTCGACATGATGAAGTCTATCATCTCGATCGACTCGTCGTCGCGCGTGCCCTTGGTCTTGATCGCGACGTCGTAGTAGTCCGGAATGACATTCTTATAGCTCTCAGCACAGAGCGCCTCGGCGATGATGCCCGACTTCTCGAGATCCTGCACGCTCTTGGGAATCGCCATCATCGTGAATCCGCCGTCGATTATCGTGATGTAATCCTCCTGCGCCTCGTCCCACTTCGGATAAGGCAGGATTCCGTAGTCGTTCGCCTCGCGCAGGTAGACAATTCCCGACTCGATCATCGCCGACGCGAAGACCGTCGTTCCCTGAGCCATCTTCTCAGCGCCCGCGTAGTGGATATTTCCGGCGCTGTTCTTGTAATCCTTGTCGTAGAACGTGCCCTCGTTGACCTGCGTGACGCTTATCAGCTTAGCGATGATGTCAGCCGTCTTTCCGACGTCGAGCACGATCTTGCCGTCGTCGATTATCTTGCACCCGAAGCTGAACAGATACGCGCCGATATTGCTCGAGGTCGCCGTTGAGTAGCCGTAGAAATCCTCAAAATCGCGGTTGCCGTTGCCGTTCGTGTCAGTGTAGATGTCCTTTGTGAGCTCCGAGAGCTTGTCTATCGTCCACTTTCCGTCGCGGACGATTTCATAGAGGTCGGGCATCCGATATTCCTCCGCGCGGACCTTGTCGAAGTAGATCGCGTAGGTGCGCCCGATCGTCGTCAGCGAATAGTCTCCGACCGCGAGGAAATTGACGCCGTCGTAGGTCAGGTCGTTGACGTTCGTGTCCGACCACCAGGGCTTGTCGAAGTTGACATACGGTACGTCGTACCAGTTGACGATCAGGTCGTTAAGCACCCAGTTATTAGCGTCGAGCGCGTGGTGATCGGCGAGCTGGAACTCATCGTCGCCCGCGGTGACCGAGTTCTGAAGCACTGTCTTGACGTTCTGCCAGGTGTCCGCGACGTAATTCAGCTTGACTCCGAAGCGATCCTCAATCGCTTTGTTGCGGTTGTAAACGGCGTCGTTTATGACGTCGCCGTTCAGCTCGTCCGACATGAAGCCGCTCTGAGCAAAGGTGTCGATCAGGATGTTGAAATCGCCTCCGAATGTCTTGTCGGGCAGCTCGTCGTCGACCGCGAGACGCTGCTCCTTTAATGTCATCGGCTTTGTCGTCTCAGCCGAGGTCGTAGTCTCACCTCCCGAAGCCGTTGTCTCGTCCGGAGCACTTTCGCTGCCGCATGCGAGAGTTCCGAGAAGGATCGAGGTCAGAAGCAACAGAGATATAACTTTTTTCATGCGCGTGTTCCTTTCTCATTGTGATAATATATTATACCACGCCAACGGCGCGGTGTAAATCTAAAATACGATACAGTTTTTATAATTTATTTCATCCGACGCACCCGGACGCCAGCATCAGCGCCGCGCTTCCGATGATCATGCCGATGATCTGAGAGCGCTTCAGCCGCTCCTTGAAGAGTATGACCCCGGCGAGCGTCGAAAGGATTATCACCGAGCCGTTGAAGACCGGGAAAAAGATCACGCAGGGCAGAAGTCCCGAGAGATTGACATTCAATCGGTTGTAGACGCAGGCGAAAACGCCGCACAAGAGCGCGTAAGGCAGCGCCGACACAGGCACTTCCGGACTTCCGTTCCGCGGCAGGAATATCGCCGTCAGCCCGAAGATCAGAGCCGCCGTGACTGCCGAGACGATCAGCATTTCGTCGACCTCCGAAGCCGATTCCGAGCGCTGCTGGAGTTTGAATATGATTCCGGTCGCGGCACTGCAAACAAAGAAAGCGGCGCACCAGAATTTCCAGGACTTTTCCGCCGAGCCGGTCTTTGGCGCGGAGATCAGGAAAAGCGAGACGCAGAGCAGTCCGACGCCGAGCCATTGCAGCAGGGTCGCGCCCTCGCGCAGCACAAAAACCCCGAACGCGGTCGAGATCAGCAGCGACGAGCAGCCGATGAAGGCGGTCAGCGAGACCGGACCGGTTGAGAGCGCCTGCATCTTGCAGAGCAGGAACGCAGCCGAGACAAGCCCGTAAAGCAGTCCCCAGAGAAGAGACCCGACGCCAAACGAGAGCCCAGAGACAATCCCCTTTGCCAGCAGAATGACGATCCAGACGCAGGAGGCGAGCGAATTGAACGCGAGCACCCCGCGCAGTCCGTCGAGACCCTTGTTTGAGAACTTCTTTATCGTGATATTATTGAAGAATGCGCAGGAAACCGACAGCGCCAGGAGAATGTACGTGCTTATATTTATCACCTCTTGTAACATTATAGCAGATTTTCTGAGATATTTCAAGATGGTGAGTTATCATGAATATGCGGTTTTGTATCATGTTGTATGGATACAAAAAAACGTCCCGGAGTTCGGGACGTCTTGGTCGCTTATTTATCTTTCATGCCAGATTATTTCAGGCTTCAGATTTTTCTCAGCGCAATTCAAAAGATATAGATTTATCAACGTCTGATAAGGCATTCCTGATTCACGTGCTGTTTCCTTGAAGTAGGAAATAACCTTACTGTCAAGATTTATCGTTATCTGCTGTTTTTCGTTTTTGGCGTAAGGATTCTTCTTAGCGCCGCTGAAATCGTATTCATCTCTCATTTAATTCACCTCACTGTAACTCATAATATTGCTCAGACTCGCGCAAGCAATGGCAAACGACCAACAAATTTGATTTCTCGCTCACTCCGAGAATAATGAAACTCTCCTCCTCAATATCGGAATGATCTGGGTCGTCAATAATAAGCGCTTCAACGTCTGAAAAAACAGTCGACGCCTCTTCGAATGAAACGTCATGCTTCTTTTTGTTTATGGAAGTCTTGTTCTCATCCCACTCAAATATAAGCTCATCCATAATTATATTATAATTATTTTATCGGTGTTCGTCAAGCCCAAATGTATTAAAATTCATGAACAATCTGTAAAACTCACAATATTCCCCTTGACAATCCCGCTCATCAGTGCTATAATAACTGTACCAACACAAATAATACAGTTGCAACAGGAGGGAGAACAAATGAGCCTGATAGCGGTCGATACCCGCAGCCGCAAGCCGATCTACGAACAGCTCGTCGAAAACATCCGCACTTGCGTTCTGAGCGGCGATCTCGCCCCGGGCGAACAGCTGCCGAGCGTCCGTGTGCTCGCCGGTGAGCTCGCGATCAACCCGAACACCATCCAGCGCGCCTACAACGAGCTTGAGCGTGTCGGAGTCACAATCTCGGTTCCCGGTCGCGGGAGCTTCATCTCGGAGGACATCACGCGCCTCGTAGACTCAAGACGCAGAACCTCGCTCGAAGCCATCGACGAGAAGATGCGCGAAGCAAAGAACATCGGCGTCGCGAAAGCCGAGGTCATAGACCTCGCCGACAAAATATGGGAGGACAAACAATGATTGAAATTAAAAATGTCAGCATGACCTACCGCGGAACACTGACACCGATAAAATCGCTTACCGACGTCACAATGACCGTCAACACCGGCTCGATCTTCGGACTGATCGGCTCGAACGGCTCGGGCAAATCGACTCTCCTGCGCGTCATGGCGGGCATCATCAAGCCGGACTCCGGAAACGTCCTGTACGACGGAGCCGAGGTTTTCGAGAACGAGGACGCAAAGCAGCGCGTCGTCTGCCTTTCCGACGAGCAGTATTTCCTGCCAGGCGCGTCTATAAACGACATGAAGGACTTCTATAAGACGGTCCGCCCCGGTTTCTCCGAGGAGAACTTCAGAAAGCTGCGCGACATCTTCAAACTCGACTGCGACCGCAAGATCCAGACCTTCTCAAAGGGTATGAAAAAGCAGGCTTCAGTGATGCTCGGCATCGCGTCGCGCCCGAGTTTCCTGCTCTGCGACGAGACCTTCGACGGTCTCGACCCGGTCGTGAGACAGCTCGTCAAGCGCATCCTGGCAGAGGAGACCGCCGACGGCAGCATGTCGGTCATAATCGCCTCGCACAACCTCCGCGAGATGGAGGACATCTGTGACACCGTGGCGCTGCTGCACAAAGGCGAGCTGCTCTTCTCGCGCGGACTCGATGACATGAAACTCGGACTCCACAAGGTTCAGGCGGTCTTCGCCGACGGGATCACCGCCGATGAGCTGACCTCGCTCGATATTCTCGACCTTGAGCGCCGCGGTTCGCTCGTCACCTTCATCGCGCGCGGCGACAGGACAAAGATCGAGGAATTCCTGCGCGGCAAGTCTCCGACCTTCTTCGAGCTGATCCCGCTGACCCTCGAGGAGATATTCATCTGTGAAATGGAGGAAAAAGGCTATGACTTCTCAAAGCTCATCTACTAAGGGCACGCGGATGCTTCCGCTGATGCTCAACACCCTGAAGCGAAAGTGGACGACAATGCTCCTCATCGCGATAATCATGTTCTTCACGCTGCCAGTGCCGCTGATGATGATCTTCTCGCAGAACCGCGACCGGAATACCGAGTCGTTCCCGGAGCTGCTGAGAAATATCTGTGAGGGCTGGTCGGAGGGCATACGCTACGCGCTCGTGCCGATACTCTCGGTGCTGGCGGTCGTCATGTCCTGCGTGATGCTCCGCTACCTTCACAAAAAGGTCTCGGTCGACTTCTACCACAGCCTGCCGATAAAGCGCTCAAAGCTCTTCGCGGCGCAGCTTCTGACCGGCGGAATCGCGCTGCTCGTCCCGACCGTCATAATGTTCGCGGCGGCGCTCATCGTCATCGCGGCGAACGGCGGACTTACGATGTCGGTGCTTGCCGGCTCGCTGCTGTCGCTCCTCGAGGCAATAATCTTCTCGCTTCTCTTCTACGGACTCGCGTCGCTTGTCGGCGTCGTGACCGGCGTCACCGCGGTGCATCTGATTCTCACCGGAGTCGCGATATTCATCGTGCCGCTGATCTATGTCGTGACAGTCGCGTTCTGCTCGATATTCGTCGAGAACATGTGGGTCGACTGGTATTTCCAGGGCGGTATAATCTCAAAGCTCTCTCCGGTCATCAGATTCTTAGCCGATTTAAATACGCGAATGACCGTCCTTGAAGGGATACTCTATATAGTCTTCGCCGCCGGATTCTTCTTTGCGGCATATCTTGTCTACCGGCACTACAAGAGCGAGCGCGCCGAGATCTCGGTCATCTTCCCGACGCTCGGCGAGGTCATAAAGTACGCGGTCGTCTTCCCGGCGACGCTCGGCGGCGGACTGATATTCTACTACATGATGCAGAACGGCTTCTGGACGATTTTCGGAATGGTCTGCGGCGGACTGCTGACCTTCATGCTCGCGAACACGATCCTGAACAAGTCCGCGAAGGCGATGTTCCGGCGTTGGAAAGGGCTGATAGTCTACGCCGGCGTCTGCGCGCTCCTGATGATCGTGGCGTTCAACAACGTCTTCGGTATGAACACGAGCGTCCCGGCGTCGCTGACAAAAGTCAACGCGTTTTTCGGAGACAACACCGGCGAAATGACCTTCACCGACAAGAAGGTCATGGACGCGCTCAGGCAGTTCAACGAGAAGGGCGATCTCTACCCCGCCGGGCTGGCGTGGGAATCGGGTCAGTACGTCGAGCTCGGCGACAACAGCTACTACCTGAGCGACCGCATGCAGCGGCTCGACATGAAGATCGTCTATTACCCGACCTTCGGCTTCCCGGTCGCCAAGGAAATCGTCATCGTCGACAAGCCCGCGCTTGAGAACGAGCTGCGCACAATCCTCGACAGCGACGAGTTCAGAAAGCAGTACAAGGCGCTCGCCGAATCGACGACGAACAACCTGAGCACGATCCGCTTCGGTCTGAACAATGAGTACTACTATGATGATGAGGAGTATATCAACGGAGAAGGACTCAGAAACGCGCTTGTCAGCGACTCGGCGAATGTCGGCTACGACTACTTCCAGTCGCAGGGACTCGGATACGCGACTTTCCGCATGGGCAAGCTGGCTTCCCAGGGGAACTGGTTTATCCGCTCATCGTGGGTGGACTTCCCGATCACGGCGAAGAGCACGAACATGGTAAAGGAGCTCAGCGGCGGAAAGACCGCCGAAGAGCTGCTCGACGAGACCGTCAAGAACGTGAAGAGCGTTTCGGTCTTTGACGCCAAGGAGAACACGGCGGCGTCCTTCAGCGACCCGAAGGATGTAAAGGCAATTCTCAGCGGGCTCACAATGCTCGGCGCACATGATTTCGGTTACAACGGCTGCCAGCTCACGATCGCCGAACCGCGCTACTACGTCAGCTACACGCTCGAGGGAGACGAGGATAACTCCTACACCGGCATGTTCAGGCTCGGTCAGATTCCCGACTGCGTCAGATAACAATACAAAAAAGACGAGCGCGAAAACGTTCGTCTTTTGTTATTCAGACTATCCTTGAGGCGTTCTTGCGCGCCTCTCCGGGCGACATTCCGAAGCGCCCGCTGAAAATCTTCGAAAAGTGGCTGTAGCTCGAGAACCCGACCGCCGACGCGATCGACTCGATGCTCATGTCGCTTCCGGTCACAAGCCCGTGAGCGTATTTCAGACGCAGGCTCACGACATACTCGCTCGGCGTCACCCCGAGCCACTTCTTGGTCAGACGGCAGAGCTGCGGGTGGCTGAAATTCGACAGCCTCAGGAACGCCTGAACTCCCTCGCGGAAGTTCTCCGGCTCGTTCATCCGCTCAAGAACCTCCCGGAAGCGCTCGGGCAGCTCCGGACCCTCCTCCGGCAGGACAAGCAGTGAGACCAGCATTCCGGTCATCACGCGGATCATCCGAAGCCGATCCCCCGAGAAGCACCCGGTCAAGCCGTCGTCGAGCGCCGCGCAGCGTTTTGCCGCGTCGGACACACGCTCAAGCCCGGCAGGCGTCAGACGCCGTTTCACTGTCCCGACCGACCGGCAGTCGTAGGCTTCGGCGAAGCTGTCGAACCGCTCGGGCAGCAGCGAGAGCGCGACCACATTTGTCCCCGGACTCTGATCTGTGAAGGTGTGCGAGTCTCCGGGACGCATGAACAGCAGATCGCCGGCTTTCATCCGCCCTGGCGTGCCGTTGACAATCACTCCGCACTCGCCCGAGACGACGCAGATGAATTCGTTGAAGCGGTGAAAGTGCTCGACCCGCATCAGCTCCCTGCCGAGCGTCAGCTGAAAGTAGAAGCCGGTCTCGGCGAAACCCGGGTAATCCCCGGCGTGAAACTCAACTATCCGCGGTGATTTTTCCATCATTCAGGCGTTTTCGTAGAGCGCGCAGAGCTCGTCGTGCAGTCCCTCTACGTATGTCAGTTCATTCTCCGCGACCTTTATACGGTCGACCGGGAAGTTCTGTATCGGGAGCTTCGCGCAGTCGGCGATGCACTTGACCTGCGCCGACGCCGCCTCGATTCCGCAGGGCACGAAGACCTTGCCGGTCAGGATGTTGTCGACCGCTATGTCGAGCTTCTCGAGATTGTCGGCGAACGGGTTGCCGTAGACCTTTGTCTCGCCGGACTTCGTCTTGCCGATGATGTTGCCGCCGGTCTCCTCCTCGAAGATCAGCTCGCCGTCCGAGAACTTGTACTCAAAGATCGGATTGCGGGTAATTCCGGTCGCGTGGGAGGCGATGTAGAGCGACTTCGCGCCCGATCTGAACGCGCATCTGATGACCGCCGTGTCGAAATTCTCGATCGGGTTCGCGCGCCAGAGCTCAGCCTCGGTCGTGAAATTGCAGTCGGCGCGGTCAAGCTCCTTTCCGAGCGTGAAGAAGATGTTGTGCAGATAGTGCGCGGCGGCGTTGTTCGCGACGCTGTCGAGAATGAGCGTGCCGGATTTGTCGCGGATCTTCCCTGCCCAGCCTGTCCCACGCTTGAAGTAAGCCTTGTTGCGCGGCCAGAGCACGAGCGTCTTGAGGAATTCCGGCTTACCGTAGACTCCGGCGATGACATCGCGCTTCATGTCGAGGATGGCATTGCTGTGCGACCACTGGTAGCCGATCATGACGAACTTCCCGGCTTTGTCGCGCGCCTTTATCAGCTTGTCGACGTCTTCGATGTCGCCGGTCAGCGGCTTCTCGCAGATGACATCGCACCCGTGCGAAAGCGCCTCGATGATCATCGGTGTGTGGAAGCCGATCGGCGTGGAGATGCACGCGAGGTCGGCGGAATTCTCAGCGTAGAACTCTGCCGTGGTGTTGTAGAGCTTCCAGCCGCGCGACTTTATCTCGTCGGCGTGCTTGTCGGACGGGAACGGGTCGACGAGACCGACGACCTCGACCTTGCCCTCATCGGCGAGTTTGAAAAGTCGGGTCAGGTAGAGTTCACCGTATCCTCCGATTCCGGCGAGCATTACTTTAACTTTTGTCATAGTGATACCTCACTTTTCTGATTCATTGTGTCTATTATAACCTCTCCGCGCCGAATTGTCAAGACTTTGACAGGCAATCAGGTCGGATTTCAGGTAAAACCCGCGAAACTGGTCGAGTTTCACAACCCTCGGATTTGTGAGGCATATAAGAAAAAGGACCGGGCTTGCCGATCCTTTTTGTGTATGACTTTTACTGAGCCGCGTTGACGATCGTGGTGAAGTCAGACTTAAATGTGGCTCATTTTTTATGATCCAGAGATTATCACCACTCGATTGTAAAATTCACGCGAACATCAACTTCTTCATCGTTGATAATTGTATAGAGCTTTGTATAAACATTGGACGGACGTTCATTGTTAAGCCCATTCAGTGGTATTATCAGAAATATATCCTGCTCTGTTCCAGCAGCATTTTTTTGATCCTTATACTGCACAGTAACAGGGACTGACGTTGCAAAGGTCTCATCGGTAGAAGCAACCCCAAATCCAACAGAATCACCTTTCCACATCATGGCGTTTGCAAAACGAGGCAGACACTCAATGTAGATGGCATCTTCGTGAATATAAGGTTTATAAAGATTCCATTCGTCTTCAGAAGAATCCGTAACATACCAGGAGACACTTGAATTCTTAGCGTCTACATACTCCGGACCTTTCGAAACGATCAGATTTACCTTGGTTTGCAATTCAACCTGCTCCCCAATTGCAGGATCTGTTTTGATAACGATCCCTTCCGCATAGTCATCACTATACTCATATTCCACTGATGGGATAAGTCCGGCATTGGTCAGAACATTTCTCGCATCTTCGATAGCTACATTTGAAAGATCTGGAATTGTCACCTTTTTCGCGCAAGATGAACTGACAAGACAAACTAATATTGCAATCGTCACCATCACAACGCGGTAAATGAAATCCCCCATCCTCTGCCCCATGATCGTCACTCTCCCAGAGCTTTTACTGAGCCGCGTTGACGATCGTGGTGAAGTCTGCGGTCTTGAGGGACGCGCCGCCGATGAGTCCGCCGTCGACATTGACTTTGGTGAGGAGCTCAGCCGCGTTCTTGGCGTTCATCGAGCCGCCGTACTGAACGGTGAATGCCTCAGCCGCCTCAGCGCTGTAGAGCTTCGCGATGACGCCGCGGATGATTCCGCAGACCTCGTCAGCCTGCTCGGGAGTAGCGGTCTTTCCGGTTCCGATTGCCCAGACCGGCTCGTATGCGATGATTACGTTCTTAAGCTCGTCAGCCGAAACGCCCTGAAGAGCGATCTTGGTCTGGAGCGAGACGATCTCCTCGGTGATGCCCTGCTCACGCTCAGCGAGAAGCTCGCCGACGCAGAGGATGACCTTGAGTCCGCCCTCGAGAGCTGCCTTCACACGGAGGTTGACGGTCTCGTTGGTCTCGCCGAAATACTGACGGCGCTCGCTGTGACCGATGACGACATACTCAGCGCCGACTTCGTTCAGCATGTCAGCCGAAATTTCGCCGGTGTAAGCGCCGCTCTTAGCGAAGTGAACGTTCTCAGCGCCGATCTTGATGTTGGTGCCCTTAGCCGCCTCGACAGCCGGAGCGATGTCAACGAAGGGAACGCAGAGGACGATATCGCAGCCGTCCTTGCCGGCGACCATCGGAGCGAGTTCGGAAATGAAAGCCTTGGTCGCCGAGGGAGTCATGTTCATCTTCCAGTTGCCGGCGATTACGGTCTTGCGTGTAGCCTTATTCATTTTGATTACCTCTTTGAGATTTTATGTTTCTTTGATTAAAAGCTATGGATTACACTGAGCTATATCCAGAATAACAAGCTAAAAAACCGACACCCCACACTAGCCCATTCATTCTAACTAACAGTAGAAGTATAAACAAACCATTGTTTAAAAAGGTTTGGGGGTGGGTGAGGGGTGTCGGGGGGCGGGAGACCCCTTTCCTTAAAAG
>CAKSOR010000005.1 GCA_934477985.1 uncultured Eubacteriales bacterium | reverse complement strand
CGAAAGCGCCGGTGTTCGAGCGAAGGATTGAGACGCGCACTCACCCCGAGTTCGCCGCAAAGGTTGACGGCAGAATCAATATTGCCTGCGGTCACGGCGGACTTATCGTGATCTGACAGAATCCGAACCGGAAAGACAGGACTTTTCCACAAACCTGTGGTATAATAGACCTGTTCGATAACCCGACTTTAGCGTATCAAATTGGCGACGGAAGTCGGCAAATTTGACGAGTTGGCTTTGCCAACTCGTTGACATATCGGGAGGGTTATCGAACAGCTCTAATGTATTCATCAGAAGGAGATGAGCGAATGAACTGGCTTGAATGCCTTGAGAACGCGATTGATTACATCGAGTCGAACCTTATGACGATTGAAAGCCCCGACGAGGTCGCGCGCGCGGTGAGCATCCCGCCGCTCTACCTGCAAAACGGCTTCCGCGTAATGACCGGCTTCACGGTCTGGGAATATGTGCGTAACCGTCGGCTCTGCCTCGCCGCGCTTGAGCTCTCTAAGAGCGACCGGAGGATAATCGACATCGCGCTCGACTGCGGCTATGAGACGCCAGAGAGCTTCGCAAAGGCGTTCACGCGCTTCCACGGCGCGACGCCGTCGGAGGTCAGGCGCGGCAAGCCGTTCCGGACCTTTCTCCCGCTGACGATCTCAGTTCATATCCAGGGAGGAGAAAAAATGGATTACACAGTAGAGAAAATGAACGGCTTCAGGGTCATCGGCTTCGCGGAGGATTTCGACTTCGAGACCTCGCAGAAAAAAATCCCGGAGTTCTGGGACAGAGTCTTCGGAAAGTACCGCAAGCTCTTCACCGGAGCAGCACCTGAGAACGCGCTCGAGCGGGCGTTCATCCAGAACCGCGTCGGCGAGTTCGGGGTCTGCGTAGACGACATCGGCGGCGGGAAGTTCCGCTACCTTATCGCCGGATGGTACATGGGCGGCGAAGTGCCCGAGGGGATGGAAGTATATGAGCTTCCGGCGTCGCTCTGGGCGAAGTTCAGATGCGTCGGACCGATGCCGTATTCGCTCCAGTCGGTCAACAACCGGATCTGGAACGAGTGGCTGCCGAAAAACCGCGAGTATGAGCTCGCCGGAAAGTACAACATCGAGTGGTACTCGCCGTCCGGGAAGACGTCTGACAAGGACTATCAGAGCGCGATCTGGATTCCGGTCGCGGAGAAGAGATAAAATTAAAAAGGTCAGGGCTTATTGACCTGATCTTTTTGTTTTGCCAAAATATTTTTCACGTAGCTCAGCGATGACCGTTCTCGCGTCGAGCAGCCTGCCGCCCGCGCCAGACCTGTTCTGCGGAAACGGATATTTCAACGTCTCCGGACGCGGTCGACCAGACCGTTCCCGGCTGAGTCCACGGCGCGTTCTGATTCTTGTAGAAAACGCCGACCGCGATGAACACGGCAGCCGCCGCAAGAACTATCGCGAGCCACTTCAGAAAACGCCAAAAAACTCCCCGCCCAATCACGCCGGAGAGGCAGAGCGCCCCTCCGACCATGATATAAACGGACAGTATCGTTATGAATACAGGAATTCTGTACGGTGTCGGATATGAGAACAAATTATTCGCTTATCTGTCGCGTCTGTTCTTCTGGAGGATTCCGAGAATTTCGCCGAAATCGTCGTCAGAGATCAGCTCGCTCGGCTTTTCCTTCTTCTCCTCGGTCTCGGCAGGCTTTTCCCCGGACTTAGCGCCGGTTTCAGCGGTCTTCTTCGCGGCTTCCTCAGCGGCAGCCTTCTGTGCGGCAGCCTCAGCGGCGGCGTTCTGAGCCGCTACGGTATTCTGCATAGACTTCGGCGCGTTGTCAAAGCCGGTCGCGATGACAGTGACCTGCATCTCGTCCTCGAGATTCGGGTCGAGCACAGCGCCCCAGATGATGTTCGCGTCGGGATGAGCTTCTTCGCGGACCATCGACGAAGCGATGTCGACCTCCTCGAGTCCGATGTCAGGAGAAGCGGTGACGTTGATGATTATGCCGCGCGCGCCGGAGATCGAGGTCTCGAGCAGCGGGCTCGAGATAGCCGCCTTTGCCGCGAGAGTTGCCTTGTCCTTTCCGGTAGCCGAGCCGACGCCCATGTGAGCGTAGCCCGCGTTGAGCATGATAGCCGAGACATCGGCGAAGTCGAGGTTGACAATACCGGTCTCGTTGATGAGGTCGGAGATCGACTGTACGCCGTGGCGGAGCACATCGTCAGCCTCGCTGAACGCGTTCATGAGCGTGATGCGGGTGTCCGAGACCTCCTTGAGACGCTCGTTAGGGATGATGACGAGCGAGTCGACCGCCTCGATGAGCTTCTTGATGCCCTCCTCAGCCTGGCTCATACGTCTCTTGCCCTCGAAAGCGAAAGGCTTCGTGACGACGCCGACCGTGAGAATGCCCATGTCCTTAGCCGCCTTAGCGACGATAGGAGCCGCGCCGGTTCCGGTTCCGCCGCCCATTCCGGCGGTGATGAAGACCATGTCTGCGCCGCTTATAGCGGTCTTGATGTCCTCGATGCTCTCATCGGCGGCCTGAGCTCCGACCTCGGGGTTCGATCCCGCGCCGTGACCCTTTGTGCGCTTTTCGCCGATGGCGATCTTGGTGGTAGCGCTCGAGTTGATGAGCGCCTGCTTGTCAGTATTTATCGCGATAAACTCAACGCCGCGGATATTGGTAGAGATCATGCGGTTGACAGCGTTGTTTCCGCCGCCGCCGACTCCGACTACTTTTATATTGACTCCGCTGTCGAAATTCTCATCGAATTCGTATGCCATTTTGTTATCCTCCTGAATCATAAGACTTGAACTGCCGTCTTGAATTTTTACTTACCTAATATGATAATATTTTTTTGTGTGATTTTCAAGCGCTTTTTTGAAAATTCATAGTATCTTTACTGAAAATTTTCCGCTTGGTCATTATCTATGGCTGAACACCACATCGCCGGTAATATCCGAATCGACTCTGGTCTCAGCCGGGTTCGAGACGTCGATGGTCGACTTCCCGCGCCCCTGCATCGCGTCGTGCGTCAGCACCTGCGAGAGCGTCGACAGCTTCGTCGGGAGCTCCTCGCCGTCAGCTAATTTAACGAGATATATCGAGTCGCAGATCATCTCGAGATCGAACTTGTCCCGCAGATCAAACGCGTTGACCCGCTCGCGCACACTGCTCGACTCAAGCGCCGAGAGATACGCGCTGACATATCTTAGGTCCGACTCGTTGTCAAAGACAATCTGACTTCCGACGACAGCCTTATCGACCGCCGGAAGCTCGACTCTGATGAGCCCGTCCGCTTTCGCGCTCTCCTCGTCGAATACCCGGTCGAGCACCCTTAAAGTGTCCGAAAGCAGGAAATACTCGCCGTAGAGCTCGCAGTAATAGAGCGGCACGTCCTCGTTCACCCTGATTATCAGCGTCTGCGGCAGCTTCCGGGAGACCGTCACCGACCTCACGAGCGATAGCTTTGAAGGCAGCGCCGCGACGTTTTTTGAGCTTATCGAATAGAGGCTGTCGCCATTCGACGCGCCGATCAGCGCCAGAAGCTCATCGCCTGTGTAGCGGTCAGTTCCGACCACCTCGACATTTCCGATCACAAAGACCTTCGTAAGGACAATAGCCGCGAAAACCGCGATCATGACGAAGAATATTATGACCTGCAAGAGCTTCGCGCGGCTCTGCCTTGCGCGGTTATGACGCTGAAAGCGCCGGAGAGTCTCCTTGCTTTTCAGTTCATGAAGCTCGCCCGGGTCGACGTCGGAAAAACGCTCATCCGTGCGATCATCTGCGTAGCTGTTCATTTTTCCTCCGATCAAAAATATTCCCGCCGATATTATTATACCATATCAACACACAAAAAGTCAAGAGAGTTCGCGTATATTTATACGCGATTTTTTATTTTTTCTCTCCGGCGAGCCTCATCAAGTCAAGATAGATGTCGCGGTTGGCGTCCGGAAGCGCGAATGACCTTATCTTTTCGCTCATCGAAGCGCGCTTTGCCGGGTCTTCGAGCAGTCCGCCCATAGCCTTCGTCAGAACCCCGGGAGTCAGTTCTTTCTCCTCAAAGAGCAGCGCCGCGCCGGCGTCGGCGAGCACCTTGGCGTTCTTGTACTGGTGGTTGTCGGTCACGTGCGGGGACGGAATCAGCACGCTGCACTTGCCTAGCACCGCGAGCTCCGAGAGCGTCATAGCTCCCGCGCGGCTCACGACGACATCCGCCGCCGCCATCTCGACCGGCATGTCGTAGATGTACTCGAGCAGCTTTATGTTAGAACACTTGTCGAGTCCGTACTCTTTGAACTTAGCGGTCGCCGCCTCGTATTCGATAGCGCCGGTCGCGTGGACATGCAGAACCTCGGGATGCTTCGACGTGAAGTCGCGCATGAAATCGAGTATCTCGTCGTTGACCTTCTCCGCGCCCATGCTTCCGCCGTAGGAGAGGAGGAACGTTTTGTACTTCCCGGTGATTCCGAGCTTCTCACGCGCCTTTTCGTAGTCGAGCAAGGCGAACGCCGGATTAATCGGGTTGCCGACCTTCAGAATCTTCGGGGCGAACTCCTCGCCGAGCGCCTTCGCGGTCGCGTCGAAATTCACATAAATCCGGTCGACATACTTCGCGAGCATCCGCACCGCGACACCCGGAATCGCGTTCGACTCGTGCACGGCGGTCGGAATTCCCATCGCCGAAGCCGCCTTCAGTAAAGGCCAGCTGACATACCCGCCGGTGCCGATGACAAGATCCGGCTTGAACTCGCGTATCAGTCTCTTCGCCTTCATCGGCGACGTGAAAGCCAGCCACGCCGACTTTATGTTGTAGGGCGTTATCTTTCGTTTGAAGCCCTGCACCTCGACATGGTACAGCCTGTAGCCTTCCTTCGGCACTAACTTGTTCTCGATGCCGTGCGAAGTGCCGACAAACGCGATCTCCGCCCCGGGCTGATTCTCACGGATATTTCCGGCAATGGCGAGCGCGGGATTCACATGCCCGCCAGTCCCGCCGCCGGTGACTAAAACTCTCATAAATTCCTCCATAGTCAGAGGGGCGAGAACCCCTTTTAAGGAAAGGGGTTCTCGCCCCTCCGACACCTCTCCACTCTCCCTAAACCTTTTCAAACAAAAGGTTATTTCCGGCTCTTCTGTATGCCGGTGGAAATGGGTTTGTTTATAATGGTTATTTGTTTATACTGAATTCGCGCGCCTCCATCGCGGGAGGCTATACAAGCTGCAAAGCAGCTCGCTGCAAAGCAGCTCGCTGCAAAGCGGCTCGCCGTCGGGAGGTGAGGGCTCTGCCCGAACGGGTCGACGGGCTGCAAGGCAACTTGCCGATTCCCACAAGATAAGACATTAACAAGCAATTACCGTCAAACTGACCTTGACTTTGCCAGCGGCGGCTCGCCGTACCGGGAGGTGAGGGCTACGCCCGAACGGGTCGGCAAGCTGCAAGGCAGCTTGCCGATCCCACAAGATAAGACACCAACAGGCAATTACAGCCAAATTAACCTTGACTTTGCCAGCGGCGGCTCGCCGCTATTTGCGCTGCTTTGAGTAGCGCGAGATTGACAGGACTACTCCCATCTCAGCCATCAGCACACATAGCGACGTGCCTCCGTATGAGAAGAACGGAAGCGCGATTCCGGTGTTAGGTATCGACGCCGTGACAACCGCGATGTTCAGCACCGCCTGTATCGCGACTTTTCCGATTATTCCGGTCACAAGCAGCTGCGAGAAAATATCCGGCGCGCGCATCGCTATCACCATGCCGCGGTAGATGAACAGCATGAAGAGCGCGATAACCGCAACCGCTCCGATGAATCCAAGCTCCTCACAGACTATCGTGAAGATGAAGTCGTTCTGAGGCTCTGAGACGTACATGTGCTTCATTCGGCTCTCACCTATGCCGACTCCGAAGAATCCTCCCGAACCGATCGCGTACAGTCCCTGCAAGGTCTGCCAGCCGCCGTCCAGCGGGTACTTCTCGGGGTGCAGCCAGAGGTCGAAGCGCCGCTTCGTGTAGTCGGTAAAAAGTCCGAGTACCAGAAGCGCCACCATTCCGACGCCTCCAAGCGCCGCCAGCCATCGCTTCATCGCGCCGCCCGCGAAAATTATTATCGTTCCGATGAGGAACATTATGATAGTTCCCGAGAGATGCTTCTCGATTATTATCATCACGCAGGTAACGCCGACTATCATGTACGGAAAGAAAACCCCGAACGCCGACGCCTTCCAGAAGTTCGTGTAGTCAACGACACGCTTCTGATAACGGTCGAAATACCACGCCAGCATCGCCGCGAGTCCGAATTTCATCATCTCGGACGGCTGGAACTGTAAACCCGCGATTCCGACCCAGCGTCTCGCGCCCTTACTGACGACTCCGATTCCGGGTATCGGCACAAGGCAGAGAAGTAAAAAGCAGCCAATATAGATGTGCGGCGCGAAACGTTTGTAGAAATCAGGCGGAAACCTCGCCGCGATGAACATACCGACGAATCCGACAGTCATGAATATCGCCTGCTTCGTCACGTAATAGTAGCTGTCGCCATAGCGCGTCTTGGCGTAGGCGTACGACGCCGAATAGACCATGACGCTTCCGAACGCCAGCAGCACAAGCACGATTATCAGAAAGACATAGTCGTACCCCTCGACAACTCGCGGAACGACCGCGTTGTGCTTCGCCTCAACCGGCGTCAGCGCGAAAACTTTCCTCCAGAAGCCGAGCACGCCGCCCTTCCCGTTCGCCGGGACAGCGACTCCGGTCCCGGCGCGCTCTCCGACCGCGCGGGTCTGCTCCCCCGAGCCGCCCGGAGTTACTGCCGCCCTGGTCTGCGCGGAATCCGGCGTGTTCGCGCTCCGGTGACTCACACGCGCGTTCTGAGCGGTGCCCGGACTATTCGCCTGTCCGCCGTTCGCGTTCTGAGGGCTCACACGCGGGCTTTGAGCGGCGTTCGCTCCCTGAGCGGGTATCTGCCGCGGACTCGTCCCGGACGCATGTCCGGGCGCTCTGCGCGTGTTCTGACGGCTCGCGGGAGCGCCGTTCTGAACCTGGGCTTTTCGCGGCTGAGCGTTATGTGCCTGTCCGGACGCGGTATTCTGTTTTCCGTCGGGTCTTGCCGACGACGTGTATCTGTAACCGTTCTGCAAAGCCGCTCACCTCCGTGTGAGTTCAAAGTCCGAAATACGCGATGACGCCCGCGATAACCGTCACCAGCGAGAAAACTCCGACGATCTTCAGCTCCGACCAGCCGCACTTCTCGAAATGGTGGTGTATCGGCGTCATCTTGAATATCCGCTTGCCGTGTGTCAGCTTGAAATAGGTCACCTGCATGATGACCGAGACGGTCTCGCAGATGTAAACTATTCCGATGATGATGACGATCAGCGGATTGCCGAGCGCGTAAGCCGTCCCGACGACCATTCCGCCAAGGAAAAGCGAGCCGGTGTCGCCCATGAAGACCTTCGCCGGGTAGAAATTATAGACGAGGAAGCCAAGACACGCGCCCATCATTATTCCCGAGAGCACCGCTTCGGGCAGCAGTCCGAGCGTGAACGACGCCACCGCGTAAAACGCCCCGACCGCGAGAGTCACGCTGCTCGCCAGTCCGTCGATTCCGTCGGTCAGGTTGACCGCGTTGACGATGCCGGTTATCAGCAGTATCGACAGAATGTAGTAGAATATCCCGAGCTCGAGCTTCACGCCGACATACGGGATGCAGAGCTCGGTCGAAAGATTGCCGGTGAACTTCAGCGCCGCGAGGAACGCGCCCGCGCAGATCAGCTGCAACAGGTACTTCTGAGACGCTGTCAGCCCCTCGTTGCGGTGATTCTTGAACTTCGTGAGGTCGTCGACGACGCCGACCGCGCCGTTGAGCGTCGCCATCAGAAGGACGATCACCGCCTTCTCAAAGCCCGCGGAATTGCCGGTCAGATAAGCCATCGCGCAGAGCAGGATAAAGACGATCAGCGACGCTGTGATGAAGCTGATTCCGCCCATCGTCGGCGTGCCTTCCTTGCTCTTGTGCCAGCGCGGACCTATGTCGAGTATCTGCTGACCGAGCTTCATGCTCTTCAGCTTGGGGATCAGTATCCGCGCGATCACCGCCGTCAGAAAGAATGTCAGCACGAGAGCCGTCAGAAAATATACTATCATTCGTATCCCTTACTTCCTGACTCCGTTCACGAGCAGCTTCTTCAGCTCCTCGATGACCCGCTCGAGTTTCACCGCCCGGCTCGCCTTGAAGAGCACCACGTCGCCGTAGCGCGCCATGTCGTATACCGCCTTCGCGGTCAGCGCCGGGTCCTCGATGTTCTTGTTAATCGCGATGTTGTCGGGCTTGAAGGCGTGATTTATCGCGCCGAGGGCGATGTTCTCAGCCTCCCTGCCGAAGGTCGCGAGGTAATCGACGTGCTTTGACGCGACGAGAGTTCCGATCTCCATGTGGAGGCGCTTCGAGTACTCACCGAGCTCGCGCATGTCGCCGAGCACCGCGATCGAGCGGCAGTGATTCTTCTCCGCCATCTTCGAGAGAACATCGAGCGCCGCTCTCATCGACTCCGGACCGGCGTTGTAGCAGTCCTCGATGATTGTCAGCCCGCCACACTCGTAGATATTCTGCCGCATTCCGATGTTGCGGAAGGACATCAGCCCGCGCTTGATCTCGTCGTCGCTCATTCCGAGCAGCGTTCCGACCGCGAAGGCGAAGGTCGCGTCGTAGACATTGTGCTTTCCGATAGCCGGAATGCGGACGTTCGTCACGACCCGCTTTCCCGCGACGAGATCGAACTCGGTGCTGTCCTCGTACTCGCGGATGTTCAGCGCGCGGAAATCAGCCTGCGGATTCGTGAGACCGACCAGAATGATCTCCTGCCCGAGCTTTCCGACCTGCGCGAAGAGCATCGGCTCATCGGCGTTGAGGATGACATGCCCTGTCCCGGACATTCCGCTGACTATCTCGAGCTTCGCCTTGCAGATATTCTCGCGCGAGCCGAGGTTCTCGATATGCGAGTTGCCGATATTCGTGATAACCGCGATGTCGGGGCAGGCGATGGCTGACATCCGCGCAATCTCGCCGGCGTGGCTCATTCCCATCTCGAGAACGCAGACCTGCGAGGTTGCGGGCATGTTGAGTATCGACAGAGGCATACCGATCTCGCTGTTGAAGTTGCCCTCGGTCTTGTGGACGATATAGCGGGCGCTCGCGACGGCGGCGATGAACTCCTTTGTCGTGGTCTTGCCGACGCTTCCGGTGACGGCGACCGTCTTTGGCGCGATGCGCGACTTGTAGGCTCTGGCGACCTTTCCGAACGCCTCGAGCGAATCCGGCACGACGAGCACACGCTCGGCGTCGTCCGCGGACAAGGTCTTTGGCAGGCGCTCGGCTATGACAGCCGCCGCTCCCCTGCTCAGCGCCTGCTCAACGAAGTCGTTTCCGTCGAACCGCTCGCCCTTCAGAGCCACAAAAAGCGATCCGGACTCGGTCTCGCGGGAGTCGGTCGTCACGCTCGTCACAGAGCAATCGCCTTTGTTCGGAAGTCCGAGCAGAGCCGCGAGCTCACTCAGTGTCATGAATTCCTTTTTGAACTTGATACTCATTTTTGTTTCTCCAGATGAATTTTTTTATATTGGTGTGAACGCGCCGGTGGCGGCGCGGTGATTTCAGTTTCAGGTCTTTCCGGCGTTCAGCGCTTTTTCTATCAACGAACGCTCAGAGAATGGATGCTTTCCGGTCGAGTCGATCTCGTAGTCCTCGTGGCCCTTTCCGGCAAGGAGGATTATGTCGCCCGCCCGCGCCTCGCTTATCGCATAGGCAATCGCCTTTTCGCGCTTTTCGACGACGCGGCACTTCGAGCGGTCGCCGACTCCGCGGATTATGTCGAAGATTATCGCCCGCGGGTTCTCGCTCCGGCTGTTGTCCGAGGTTATCACGGCAAAGTCGGCGAGCTCCGAGGCTATCCGCCCCATCTCTGGGCGCTTCGAACGGTCGCGGTCGCCGCCGCATCCGAAGACGGCGATAAGCCTTCCGCCCCTTCTGAGCTTCGCCCTGAGAGTCTCAAGGACGAGCCTCAGCGCGTCGGGCGTGTGCGCGTAGTCAACGCAGATGTCAAACCCGAGTCCGGAGTCGATCATCTCCATCCGTCCGGGTATCTGCGGCGAATCGGCGAGCGCTTTCTGTATGACCTCGGGCGATATTCCGAAAAGTCTCGCCGCCGAAGCCGCCGCGAGTGTGTTGTGCACCGTGAACATTCCGTCGATCGGGCAGGTGATTTCATATTCCCCGCCCGGCTCTGAGAGTCGGTATGAGACGCCGTGCCGGTCGGTGAGACAGCGCGCGTCCTTTGCCGTGAAATCGGCTTCCCCGCCGACCGAATAGGTCGTCACGTGTATCGGGCACCTGGTTATCCGCGCCATCCAGTTGTCATCGACATTCACCGCCGCGCAGTCCGAAAGCGCCAGCAGCCTGAGCTTCGCCTCGAAATAGTGCTCCATATCGCCGTGGTAGTCGAGATGCTCGGGCGTCAGGTTCGTGAAGACCGAAAGTCTGAAGCGGAGCGGGTCAAGCCGGTGCTGGCTGAGCGCGTGCGAGGAAGCCTCAAGGAAGACGATCTCAACGCCGTCGTCAGCCATTCGCTTAAGCTCCGGATAGAGCTTATCGGGCGGCGGGGTCGTCATCGAGTTGACGCCGCTCTCGCCGATTATGTCGGTCCGGTCGCCCGAAAGGCACTTCACCGTGCCGATGAGCCCGGTCACGAACCCGGCTTCCCTGAATATCCCGCGCATAAAGCAGGTCGTCGAGGTTTTGCCGTTCGTGCCGGTGACCGCGACAAACTGCATCCGCTCCGACGGGCGGCCGCAGATATTGTTCCACATGACCGACTCGGCGCGGCGGGTGTTCCTCACGAGCAGAAAGCGCGTGTCCGGATGCTTCTCAAGCCAGGGCGTCAGCCGCTCGGCGATGATCAGCGAGGCGCCGCGGTCGACCGCCACGCAGATGAAATCGTGTCCGTCGTGCGACCCGCCCGCAAGGCAGATAAAAGCGCCGCCGGGCTTTACCGAGAACGAGTCGGAACAGAGTCCGCTTATCTCAGGGTCGGAGTCAAGATTTGTCCCGATGATCTCGCTCTCGGGAAGGAGTTCAGATAATCTCGCCATATTTTCCCTCACATTCACGATGTTTTTTTCTTTGTAAGATAATTACGCTGTGAGGGAGAAGAATATGACTTTCCGGCGTCAGTCCGTGCCGTCCATATGGCGGAACTCGACCGTGACTATAGTACCTCGCGGCACCATCGTACCGGTTTCGGGCGATTGCGCGACGACGACCGCTCCGTTGCTGTTTGCGTAGTTTGTCGCACCCTCAATCTTTATGTTGAGGTGCGAGTTGATAATCAGCCGGTTGGCGGCGAGCGCCGTCATGCCCATCAGATCGGGGATCTCGATCTCGTCCTCGGGCAATCGGTCTCCGGTGTAGAGATAGACCACGCCGCTCTCGGTGAGAAGACGGCTTCCGATCTCGGGCGACTGCGCGACGACCTTCGTGCCGTTCCCGACCTTCTTGAAGGTGAGCTTGCGGTTGGCGAGCACAAGGCACGCCTGATCGTAGTCGAGTCCGACGAGCGTCGGGAGTCCGACATCGACCTTCGCGAGCTCTTCCTCTGTGTATACCGGGTCGATTCCGAGGTAGGGCAGAGCGGCTTCGAGGAACTTCGCGATGTAAGGCGCGGCGACGACGCTTCCGTAGGAGTTGCCCTCGGTCGGCTCGTCGACCATTATGAGCACCGCGATCTGCGGGTCGTCAGCCGGAGCGTAGCCCATCGTCGAGCCGACGCGGTAGGGGCGCTCCCACTCGGTGGGGTTGCCCTCCTCGTCCCAGGCGACCGCGAGGTATTTGTCCTGCTTCTGCGAGGTACCGGTCTTTCCGGCGATGCTGTAGCCCTTGACATAGGCGTTCTTCGCGCCTCCGTCGGTGGCGACGCCCTCGGCGAGTATCGACGAGACCGTCTTACAGGTCTCCTCGCTGAGTATCTGGAGCTTCTTCTCTGCTTCGTAGCTGTAGATGACGTTTCCGTCGTCGTCGACCATCTCCTTGAGGACATGCGGGGTGACGAGATAACCGCCGTTGGCGACCGCGCAGATCGCCGTCAGCTGCTGCAAGGGCGTGCACTTGAAGGTCTGACCGAAGGAGTAGACCGCGAGCTCTGTCGCGTGCATAGCCTCCTCCTGGTGGAACATTCCGTAAGCCTCGCCGGGCAGGTCGATGCCGGTGCGCCCGGTGTAGCCGAACGCCTTGAAATACTTGTAGAAGGTGCTCCGACCGATCCGCTCCACGAGCTGCATCATCGTCGGGTTGCAGGACTGCTGGAGTCCGCGCGCGAAGGTGACAGTTCCGTGACCAACGAGCTTGTGGCAGGCGATCTCCTGAGTGAAGCCCTCGCCGCGGTAGTGTCCGGTGCAGGTGAACTGGTCGGTCGGCGTGACGACATTCTCCTCAAGTCCGATCGACGCGGTTATGACCTTGAAGGTCGAGCCGGGCTCGTAGGTCTCGTTGACGACCTTGTTGTTCCACATCTTGTAGATAAGCGTCGACTTAAGCTGCGCGTACTCGTCCGAGTCCTCGGTGTAGCCCGACTCGGTGAGCTGACCGAAGAATTCCTCGGCGAGCTCGTACGGGCTGTTGCAGTCGTAGTTCGGGTAGACAGCCATCGCGAGCACCGCGCCGGTGTTCGGGTCCATGGCGAGTCCGCAGACGCGCTCTGACGGGTGAGCCGACTCATAAGCCGCCTTGAGCTGATTCTCGAGCTCATACTGGAGCTTCAGGTCGATTGTGATGACAAGGTTAGCGCCGTTCTCAGCGCCGACATAGCTCTCGTACTTGAAGGGCATATCCTTGCCGAGCGCGTCGCGGGCGGTTATGTACTTTCCCGAGACGCCGTTCAGGTAGTCGTTGTAGGTCGCCTCGACGCCATAGACTCCGTCGCCGTCCGAGTTCGTGAAGCCGAGCACGTGGCAGGCGAGGTCGCCGTAGCAGTAATAGCGCTTCGAGTCGGCGACAAGATTAAGCATTCCTGTGAGCTCGTTGTCCGAGATGAACTGACGGAGAATCGCGGCGGTGTCGGCGTCGACGTTCTTCTTGATCGTCTCGTCGCGGCGCATTATCTTCTTCGCCTTCTCCATGACCGTGTCGTACTCAACGCCGAGCACCTCTTCGCATTTCTTCGCGATGAGGACGGCTTTCTCGTTCTGCCCCACGGTCGACGCCATGACCGCGATCTGCATATCCAGCTCGTCCTCCGGGATTTCCCCGAAGACCTCGTCGCCGCCCGCGATGTCGTAGGGCGAGATAAAGACGCGGTAGACCGTCATGTTCGTGACGAGGAGATTTCCGTTCGTGTCGTAGATCTTCCCGCGCTCAGGCGTCGTGCTTGTGACGCGCGTGAGCTGATTCATGACGATCTCCTCATATTTGTCGTAATCGGTGACCTGAAGCGTGAACAGCCTTATTATAAGCAGCACGCAGAATAAAGCGACAAGTCCGGAGATGACAACTATCCTTGTGGTCGTTCTGTTCCTGAATCTCGCAGACGCCATCGGCATCCCATCCTTTCCGCCGCGCACGCGGCATGACCCTGTCCCCGTATCGTAAACTATATGGCGTTACCTTCCGAAAAATGCCAGCACGCGGCCGCCGATCTTCCTGAAAGCGCCGATGATCCTGTCGGCAAGGGTGATCGTATCCTCCTCGACCGGCTTCTCATCCTCGATGAGCTCGATTTTGTCGGCGTTGTAGGTGCGCAGATAATAGCGCTCGACCTGATCCTGCTTGACCATTCCGTACTCGTTCTTGGCGTATTCCTCGACCGTCCGGAGATCGTCGCGCACCTCAAGCTCCATCCGGAGCTTGTTCTCGTCGGCGACCAGAGCGTCGTACTGCCTTTGCAGAGCCGAGTTCTCGGTCGTTATCTCGCTTATCCGCACAGAGGTCGTGACTATCGCGAGTATCAGCACGGTGAACGCGAGCGCCGTCGCGATTATCGCCATCGGGAAGGAATAGCGCTCCTTCGCCTCTATCGTGTTGAGCTTTCTCAGTTCCTTGAAGAGCTTCGCCTGAGCCCTTTTAGCCTCCCTTGCGGCGGCTTTCGCTGCTGCCTCGGCGCGCTTTTTCGTCTCTTCGGCGAGCCGGCGTGCCTCCTCCTGACGGCGCTCCATCATCATTCTGCGCCTTTCAAGGTCGCGCTGACGCTGAACCTCGGCGAGCTGACGCTGTCTTGTCTGTGCCGGGAGATTCGCTCGGCTCATCTGGTTCGGATAAGCCGCACGGACATTCTGACGCCCGGGCTGACCCTGATCCGGTCTTTGCTGACCCGATCGGCTCTGACTTGCTCCCCGCTGACCCGGCTGACCGTTCTGCGGTCGTGCTGACGGCTGGTTCGGAAGCCGGTATTCGGTGTACGCGGGATGAGTCGACCGCGCGGTATTTCTGTTTGTTCGGTTGTTCGCGCCGTCCATGACTTCTCCTTTGCGTTTTTCCGGGCGTTCACCCGTGGTTCAGAGTTTTTCGGCTATCCTGAGCTTGGCGCTCCGCGAGCGGGGATTTTCATCGAGCTCGCGCTCGCCCGGGAGTATCGGCTTGTGTGTTATCAGCCTGATTTTCGGCTTGTGACCGCAGACGCAGACCGGGAAATCCGGCGGGCAGGTGCAGCCCTTCGAGTAGCCCGCGAAAGCCTGCTTGACGATCCTGTCCTCGAGCGAGTGGAAGGTTATCACCGAGAGACGCCCGCCGGGGTTAAGCGCGTCGACAAGCTGATCGAGCGTCGGCTTTATGACCGAGAGCTCGGAGTTGACCTCGATTCTTATCGCCTGGAAGGTGCGCTTCGCGGGATGCGGACCGTCCTCGCGCGCCTTGGCGGGTATCGCCGAGCGGATGATGTCGACGAGATCAAAGGTCGTCTCGATCGGCTTCACCTCGCGCGCCGCGCAGATTTTCGAGGCGATGCGCCCGGCGAATCTCTCCTCGCTGTAGTCGAAAATTATCCGCCTGAGCTCGGACTCAGGGTAGGTGTTGACGACCTCGCGGGCGGTGAGCGGCGCGTCGGAGTCCATGCGCATATCGAGCGGCGCGTCGTGCATGTACGAGAATCCGCGCTCGGGCGTGTCGAGCTGATAGGACGAGACGCCGAGGTCGATGACCGCGCCGTCGATACCGCCTGTGTCAAGCTCCTTCAGAGCCGAGCCGATGTGCGAGAAATTGTCGTGCACAAACGTGACCTTGTCGAGGTGATCCTTAAGTCTCACCTTCGAGGCGGCGATCGCGTCGGAATCCTGGTCGACGGCGATCAGCCGACCGGTCGTCAGCCGCTCAAGTATCGCGAGCGAGTGCCCGCCGCCGCCTAAAGTGCAGTCAACATAGATCCCGTCGGGCTTTATGTTCAGTCCGTCGACCGACTCGTTCAGCAGAACCGAATAATGTGAAAATTCGTGAATATCGCTCATTTTCATCTCCCGCAGAGCGCCGCGAGATGCTTTGCGACCTCTTTTCCGAGAAGCGCGCAGCCCTCGGCGTCCGGATGACCGCCGAACCTCGCGTTGTGACCGAACGGCGGGGTTTTACCGAGAATCGGCTCGCAGTCGAGAATATCGTCGGCTTTGATTCCGCCGCGTCTTATCGCGTCGTTCGCGGCGTACCAGTCGCCCTGGTTCGCGCCGGTCATATCGAAGGGCGGGATTGTGATGAGAAGCACGCGGGTGTCCGCCTCATGGAGCTTTTCCACAATGGTAGTGAGGTCGCCGACAACATCGGCGGCGCTCCGCTCGTGGAAGATGTCGTTGACTCCGAAGCAGACCGTGACGACATCGCATTTCTTCGCGCGCTCAAGCCAGAGCCCGTCCGAAGCGGCGTCGTAGGCGCGTGCGTAGCCGATTCCGAGATCCCAGGCGCTCACATCGTCCGGAAGCAGTCCGGCGGCGACGGCAGCCCAGTGCGTGTAGGACTCGTAAGCCGTTCCGCAGCCCTGAGTTATCGAGTCGCCGAGGAAACCGACCTTAACCCGCGCCGGGCGGTCGCAGCCGATCATCAGCGGCACCGGAATCCGCTTGTCAGGCGGCAAAGGCTCGCTCTCGCCGGAATAAACGTTCAGAACCATCTCCTGGTGGTACGGAAAGCACTCTCCGCGGACAGTGATCTCATAGACGAAATAGTCGCCGGGCCGAGCGTTCAGCGCGACCGGATCGGAGCAGAAAAATCCCTCGCCGGCGCTGACATTCCGGGTCGGCTGACCGTCAAAGGTGACGTAATGCCATTTATCGGCATGAATGCCGGTCGCCTTCGCGAGTCCGACGCGGAGCGAGAGTATCGACCACTCGCCGCCTTTGTCGTTCGCCTTTGAGATCGAGCCGTCCGAATATGTGCTGTCGACGCGGTTCGAGAAGAGGAGCGAATAGCGCTCTCCGCCGCGCGAAAGGCGGTACGAGACCCGCCCTGTGCGGGTGACCGGCTCTCCGAAGCGCGCGAGCACCTGATTGGAGCTCCCGGCGGTCGTGTCGGAGATATATGTATCGAAGAAAACTTCGGGTGTCATCAATGTCACATCCTTACTTTGGCAAATGTCGCGGATTCGCCATAGGTATATTATATCGCAAACCGTGGATTTTTTCAAGAGTTTTTTGATAGAATTCTTTTACGGTATTGCAAATTTTTTCTCCGTCACGGAAGACCGAAATGTCGAAATAGTACAAGGCACGGTCAGATGGCGGAGAAAAAAGATAGATTATTTGCTTTTTATTAATTTTTTGTGTACTCAGATATAAGCTCCGCGACGCCTTCGGGGAGGTACTGAGAGTAGTCCTTGCCGTACTTTATCAGCTCTGAAATCATCGTCGAACTGACATGCTGAAGCTCGGCGCGTGTCGGGAGAACAATAGTGTCGAGGTCATTGTTGAGTGAGCGGTTGATCAGCGACATCGAGAGCTCATAGTCGAAGTCGACCGAGCCGCGCGCGCCTCTGACGAGCACGGTTATTCCGCGCTCCCTGGCGTAGTCGGCGAGAAGCCCCTCGCAAAGACCGACCCTGACCCGGTCGCAATTCCTGAACGCCGCCCTGACCATCTCGAGCCGCTGCTCAGGCGTGAACCTGCCGCGCTTTGAGGCGTTGACGCAGACGACGACCCACACCTCGTCAAACATCCGCGCGGCGCGCTCCACGAGATCGGCGTGACCGGCGGTTATCGGGTCGAAACTGCCGGATACAAGCGCTCTTGTCACTCTTTCCATGGTCATTTCAGCGAGAGGACGACGATGTGAACGCGTCCGTAGCGGTTGGATTTCTCGATGTTGAAGCGCGATGCCAGCTCCTCGTCGCCCGCGAAAATGTCGTCGGTCTCGTCCTCGACAATCAGCCAGGCGTTGTCATTGAGAAGCGTTCCGTCGGCGAGCAGCCTCAGCGACTCCTGCACGAGTCCGCTGCCATACGGCGGGTCGATGAAGACGAAATCGAACTTGCAGCGTCCCTTCGAACGCTTCAGATAGTCGATCGAGTCGGTGCAGAATATGCTGCACTTGTCGGCGAGCCGCGTTTTTTCGGCGTTCGCGCGGATGATATCCACCGCCTCGCTCGACTTGTCGATCAGGTGCGCCTTCTCCGCTCCTCTGCTGACCGCCTCGAGCCCCATCTGCCCGCTCCCCGCGAATAAATCGAGCACGACACTGTCCATCAGATCGAACTGTATCATGCCTG
>CAKSOR010000004.1 GCA_934477985.1 uncultured Eubacteriales bacterium | reverse complement strand
GGTGCGTTCGAAAATGCTCGCTCCCTTCACGAACGACTGGATCAGACCGACCCTTCCGCAGGGCGGACAGATTCCGCTCCTCCAGTTCGTCGATGCCTGCATCAACAAGACCGGCTCTCCGGCGCTCTGCACGATAGACGACGCCATCGATCTCACGAGACTGCTTGAGAACGCTTACAAGGCGGACCGTGAGAACTCGATAATCACCTTCTGAGATGGAGCTGCAAAAGTATCATAAGGGAGCTGACGCGGGCGACAACGAGTTCACGAGCTTCGTCAACTATATGGTGACGAAGAAGGTCGAGGGAAAATACAAGCTCAGACGGATCATGATGGTGCTGGGCTACATAATCGTGGGGCTCGCGTACGCGCTTGTCTTCACGGTCGCGGTAAAGCTCCCGGCGCTTCTGACCTTCACGCCGCTGCTCATCTGGTTCATGGTGTACAGCACCTGGATGTACGTGAATATCGAGTACGAATACACGATAGTCGGCGGAGTCATCCGCGGAATGGAAGTCTACGGAATGCGCAAGTACCGCGAGCTTTTCAGCGTGCGCGTGAACCGGTTCACGCTGATCGCGCCGTACGCGAAGGAGCGCGAAAAAGCCGATTCGGCTGAGATAGTCCATCGCGACTATTGCGTATCGTCCATGTCGAGCCCGGACGTCTGGTTCGGAATCTACACGAACGAGGCTGGAGAGAAATGCGCGGTCTACTTCGAGGTTGTCGGGAAGACACTGAAGTGCCTTAAATACTATAATGCTGACGCGGTAAGCGAATAAAAAAAGCGCTCCCGGCGGGGAACTGCCGGGAGCATTCTGAATTATTTTACTTTTATAGTGATTTCGTGCCGTATCTCATCGACCTTCTGGAGATGGAACTCAGCCTTCGCTTTGCCGCCCTCAGACGTTACCTCGATGTCATAGTTTCCGTAGAAGCCCTTGAACCGCGCCGCGCCGCCGTCGTTTGTTGTGAGCGTCTCCTCAGTGTGCCAGTCTTCCCTGAAGAGCTTCTGCAAGGTCTTCAGCGCGGGCTTCGGCGTGACGTCGAAGTGCATAAGTCCGCCAGCGAGCTTGTTCTCACCGTTCGAGAAATCGCCCGGCTGTGCGTTGTAGGCGTAGCCATCGACCAGATTCCAGTAGATGATCGCCTCCATGCCAGGTACACCGAACCAGATTGTGTAGAGATTCTTCAGAACCTCAGCCTGAAGATCCTCGGCTTCCTTGCTGAACGGGTCGAAGCAGGGGAAGGTCACCTCTGTCATCTGGAAGGGTTTACCGAGCGTCGCGAAGGTGTCGAATACGCGGTACATGTTGACCGGGTCGAACTGCTTTGCCACGATCTTTTCCTCATTCGTCGGGTCAGACCAGACATGATACTGGAATCCGACTGTGTCGATACGCGCGCCTTTGAGCATAGCGCGCTCGACCTGCATGAAATACCTGTCGCGGTTGAAGTGGAAGAACCCGCGGAAGGGCTCGCCGCCTTCGTTGCAGATCAGCTCGTTCTCCGGGAAGTATCTCTCAGCCATAGCGAAGCTCCGCTCCATGAAGTCGGGCGCGAAGTACATCGGAGTCGACGCCGACTGCCACCAGAGCTCGTTCGTGACCTCCCAGCCGTGAATGCGGTCGGCGTAGTGCCCGGCACACTCGTGCATGCGCTTTTCGAGCAGCTTCCACTGCTTCTCGACCGGGTACTTCTTCAGCCACGCGGGCTCGAAGTGATCGTAGTGCAGACAGTGCGCCTTCGGCGTGATGCCGTTCGCCTCGCAGTACTCAAGGCAGAGATCGGGCGCGGGGCGGCGGTAGACCTTCGGCGAATCCTTCGAGAAGCGCGGCTTGCCTTCCTCCGGTTCGAGCGTGTCCCAGTAGAAGGGCAGCGTCGCGAAGTTGAAGCTCTCGGCGAATACCTTGCGGTACTCGGCGTTCTTCTCCTCGCTCTCGAACTCGTCGAGCATGAAGATGTTCGCGCCGTACTTGAAATCGTGCGTCTTCTGCGTGACTTTTACCGAAGCGCCCTTGACCGGCTCGCCGGCTTCATTCACTACTTTTATCGTACCGAAGCCCTTGCGGTGGTTCTCGATTCCGTCGCGGGTGCGTTCGGCGATGATGTCGGCGTTGTCGCGGAAGGGTTTCAGCATGTATTCTTCTCTTGTCATAGTATTCACCTCATGAAAACAGAATATCGGCAGACATTGCCGCCTGCCGATATTATACCACCTTTTCAAGCCTTTTGGAAGGCTATTTCCGGTCGAAAAGGTTTGATTTTCCGAACTACTTCACGAGTTCCATCGTAGAAGCGATGCTCTCGTTTATCTTATCTTTGTTCGAAGCGATAAGCGACGCGACATTTCCATCCCCCGATACGAGCTGTCCGCGCAGCGAGCTGAAGAAGCTCGTTGTCCAGCCATAGACCAGACTCGGCTCAAAATATCTCGCGTCGCGGATTATTCCGAGCATCTCTATCGAATCCTCGTTGCGCAGTCCCTTCTGCGACACGGTCACGTTGTAGTAGATCGGCAGGACATCCTTTGTGCTGAGATAGGACATCGCGTCGATGATGATTCCTGCGCGTCCGGGATCCTTGCAGTCAGCCGGAATCGCGAAGAGCGGCACTAAGAAGTTGATCCACGAGCTGTACTCAGCCTGATTCTCGTCGAGCTTGGGCGACGGAAGGATGCCGAACTGGTCGTCGAAATCGCGGAAGACAGACGACGCCTTGATCTCCGCGCCGACAAAGAGCGCGCGTCCGGCTTTGAAGATCTTCTCATAGTGCATATCGTCGCTGTTCGCCTCGATGTACTCGCCCTCGGTCTTGGTGAGCGACGCGAATTTGTCGCAGAACTCATAGAAGCGGTCGTTCTCGACCGAGAGGGACGGCACTCCATCCTTGCCGTTCTCGGTCAGGTGGCAGCCCGCGCCGACCAGCGCCATCGCGACCACATTGTTGTAGGATGTGAAGCCGTAATCGCACTTTCCGTTCGCGTTGAACGCGAAGCTCTCGTCGCCGTTGAGGTTCGCGCCCTTTGCCGTGTACTCGTGCAGCCTGTCGAGCGTCCATTTGCCGTCGCGTACAAGGTCGTAGGGCTTATCGAGGTTCATGTCCTCCATCATCGACTCGTTGAACATAAGACACCAGGTGAGGTCAAATGCGGTCAGCGAGAGGTCGCTTATCGCGAAATATACCGCTCCGTCACTGCCGAGCGCGCAGGAGCTCAGCACATTCTGATTCCACCAGGGCTTGTCGAGGTTCAGCCCATCGACCTTCGTGAGGTCGAGAAGGCAGCCGTCGGTGATGACTCCGCCGATGTGCTCGCCCTTTATGTAAGCCGCGTCATAAGCCTGATCGCCAGCCATAACCGATGTGCGGACGAGGTTTGCGAGCTCGTCGATAAGCTCCTCGCGCACATCGAGCTTTACCTTGAAGATGTCCTCGATATTGCGGTCACGCTCATAGACGGCGTCGTCAAGCGAGTCGCCGGTCTGGCTCTCGAGGTCGAGGTAGGTGTACATGTTCCAGGTTTTGCCGACATTCAGGATCGTGAAGGTGTCGCCGCCGCAGTCGAGCGCCGGGAACTCATATTCGGGCTTCGCGGTGGTCTCCTCGGCGGTTGTGACGGTTGTGTCCTTGACGTCAGGAGAGTCAGAGCCGCACGCTGAAGCTGAGACAATCAGCGACGCGAGCAGAAAAAGCGAGATCAGCTGTTTTGATTTCATTGAAATTACCTCTTTTCAGAAAATTTTTAATTGGTACTTGATATTATACACGAAATATGCTATAATTTAAATAGCAAAATTCAAATTTCAGGTGACAAAAGGTCCGAAAGGAGTCAGATGTGCCATATAAATACGAACTCATTCGCGACACTGAAGATGTTGTCGTGACCACGATGCAAGTCACGCCCTACTGTGGGGAACTCGTTCACAACTGCCTCGAGTTCATGTATGTCGAGAACGGATACGTCTGCTTCGGGATAAACGGCAGAAAGCATTACGCCGGGGCGGGGCAGATGGTCGCGATAGCCAGCTTCACGCCGCACTGGTCGAGAGTGCTCGAGAGAGGCGAGATATATTTGGTTCTCGTGCCGCGCCGTATGGTCGGATGCTACGACAGTCTGCTCGACGGAAACACCTTCGCCGATCCGGTGATGACCGACAGCGAACAGATCGCGCTTGGCGCGGTGAAGCTCATGTACAGGATCAACGGCGAGGCGCCGTTCAAGAGCGACAACTCACCTGAGCGCTGCGAGCTTCTGGGGCATCTGGCACGTTTTCTGACAAGCGCGGCGATAAACAGCTGCGGACTTGTCCCGAACATGAGCTCGACAAAGAGCATATCCGACGCCGTCATCTACATCGACCGCCATTTCCGCGAGCCGATCGGCACGGCTGACATCGCGAAGGCGCTTTTCATGAACCAGCAGACGCTTTCGGAGAGCTTCCGCGAGACCTTCGGGCTGAGCGTCAAGAAGTACATAAGTCACGTCCGGACGGTCGAGGTCGCGAGACTGATACAGAGCGACCCCGGAATGACCCTTAACGAGGCGGCTGATCTCGCGGGCTATCAGAGCATGAGGAGCATGCTGCGGGATTTCAACGAGGAATTCGGCTGCACTCCGACCGAATACCGCAGGCAGCGCGGCGACGATCTGCTCGACCGGATGCTCTATCAGCCGTTTGATATTAATCTGATGAGAAAAGGAAGAAAACAAAATGAAAGCAACTGAACTTATGAACGAACTCTTCACAATCGCCGAAAAGGTCGGCGAGAACACCTGCGACACCTTCAAGTCGGGTTCGCCTGAGACCACTGAGGTGACAAAGGTCGCGGTCTCGATGTTCGCGACGCCAGACGTCGTGAAGGCTGCGCACGAGTGGGGCGCGCAGCTTCTGATAGTGCACGAGCCGACCTACTTCAACCACATGGACAACCACTCCGACGAAGCCTTCGAGGTTGAGAAGCGCGCTCTGATCGAGTCTACCGGCATAATAATCTGCCGCTACCACGACCACCCGCATTACGCCGCGCACGACGAGATCTGCGAGGGCGAGATGAAGTATATGGAGCTCCCCGGAAAGGTGGATTTCCCCGGCGGGTTCGACCTTGTGCGCGTCACGCTGGACAGCCCGATGACTCCGCGCGGGATTGCCGCGCATATCGAGAGGAAGGTCGGCATAAAACATATAAGGATCGCCGGCGCGGCTGATGTGCCGATGACGAAGATTTCAGGCATGTTCGGCACTCCAGGCGGAGTCGCGGAGGAGCTGCGCTCGGACGACTGCGAGGTCATGATGACCGGAGAGGTCTGCGAATGGGCGCTCGCCGAGTGGGTCAGACAGGCGGCTCAGATGGGACACAGAAAGGCGCTTCTGGTGCTCGGACACATCGGCTCTGAGCGCGACGGAATGCGGCTTATGGCTGACAGACTCGAAAAGTCGCACCCAGAACTCGGCGTGAAATATTTCGAGTGCGGTGAGGTGTACACCTATACCGACTAAGAAATTTAACATTTTGTAAACAATTGTCTGTACCTGTTGCAAATCGCGCGAAAATACGATATAATAGAAGAAATACTAACCGTTTTTGTGCGGAGTAAATAAACAAAAAGTGAGTGTGATACTTTTTTATGGGCGAAGGCTCTACACCTGCCCGATGTAGGAAACGGCATCCATCGACGTCCAACAAGGACGCCGTACCCCCCTGATATGCGTTCCGCCGAACCTTATTTCACGAACAACTCAACAACCTAACGGAGGAATAATTTACATATCATGGGCGATGGCAGTACAATCAAGCTGATCGTTATCTTTTTCTGTCTCGTTATGTCGGCGATATTCTCGGCGACCGAGACCGCGTTTCTCTCCTTCAACCGCGTGCGGATGAAGACTATGGCGTCTGACGGCGACAAAAGGGCGCAGCGCGTAATGAAGCTCGCCGACGATTACGACGCGCTTCTCTCAACAATACTTATCGGAAACAACATCGTAAATATTCTGCTCGCATCGATGGCGACCCTGCTCTTTGTAGAATGGTTTCCGTCGAACGGCGCCGGAATATCGACCGCTGTGTCGACTGTTGTGGTTCTCATCTTCGGCGAAGTCTCGCCGAAATCCATCGCGAAGGAGTCTCCGGACAGCTTCGCGAAGTTCATCGCGCCCTTTATCGGCACGCTGAAGACGCTCTTCACGCCGGTGAATTTCCTGTTCAGACAGTGGAAGCGCCTGCTCGCGAAGATCTTCAAATTCAGCGGCGACACCGCGATGACCGGCGACGAGCTTATTACAATTGTCGACGAGGCTGAGCACGACGGCGGAATCGGCGAGCAGGAGGGCGAGCTCATCCGCTCGGCGATCGAATTCGACGACGTCGAGGCGGCTGACATAATCACCCCGCGTGTCGACATCGTCGCTGTTCCAGAGGACGCGACAATGGATGAGATAGCCGAGGTTTTTCACGAGTCCGGATACTCCAGACTCCCGGTCTACAAGAACTCTATTGACGATATAATCGGCGTCCTGCACGAAAAGGACTTTTATCACATGCGCCAGAACGGCGGCGGAGACATCGCGTCGGTGCTTGGAAAGGCATTGAACGTCCCCTGCCACATAAAGATCTCGAAGCTGTTGTCATGCTTCCAGCGCGAGAAGGCGCACATGGCGGTCGTGCTCGACGATTACGGCGGCACGATGGGTATCGCGACGCTCGAGGATGTACTTGAGGAGCTGGTCGGCGAGATCTGGGATGAGCACGACGAAGTCGTCGAGCTGATGACTCCCGAACCCGACGGAAGCGTCATAGTCGCGGGCATAGCGAGCCCCGACGACCTGTTCGGATTCTTTGAGATTGAGCCGGACGACGACGATGAACTCCCCCAGACGGTGAACGGCTGGGTGACGAGAGTCTGCGGAGAGCTCCCGAACGAGGGCGACAGCTTCGACGCGGAGGGACTTCACGTGACGGTTCTGAAGACCGACGGAAAGCTCGTGGAGAAGATACGCGCCGAGCGAATCGAGCCCGAGGAAGCCGAAGAGGAGAACGCCAAGGCATAAAAAATATCAGGGCGACCGCGAGGTCGCCTTGTTATGTTGAAAGAGGAATAGCACAATGCGAAAAACCTACACATTCCGCGACCTGCCGATCAAGGTGAACGGTCGCCACATCTACACCGAAACCGGCGTGCTGGCTCTCAACTGGAGCGCCAGCGGCTTCGAGATGAACTTCTCCGCCGAGCGCGTCAACATAAACTTCGTCCCTGACTACAGAGCCGATCAGCCCTGCTATCTCGGCGTATTCCTCGATGGAAAGCGCCTTCCTAAGTTCGCGGTCACGACCGGCGCCGAGACGCTGATGATCGAGGACATCCCCGCGGGCGAACATCATCTCAGAATCGTAAAGCTCAGCGAGGGCGACCGACTGCTCAAATTCGAGACTCTCGAGCTTGTCGGTGACGATCCGGTCATCCTCCCACCGCCTGAGTACAAGCTCAGATTCGAGTTCCTTGGCGACTCGATAACCTGCGGTTACGGCGATATCGCTGACGCGGGTTTCCCGGTCTTCCGCACGCGCGACGAGGACACCACGCGCACCTTTGCGTATCTCACCGCCGCGCGTTTCGGCGCTGACATACGCGTCGAGGCGGTCTCGGGGCAGGGAATAGTTCACGCGTGCAGCGGCGAGGTCGGATACCGCGTTCCCGAGTTCTTTGAGCATGAGCTCAGGCAGGTGCGCGACCCGCACGATTTCTCTTCCTGGACACCCGACGTGCTGGTCATCAACGCCGGAACCAACGACGGAGGTCCGACTTCCCTTGAGGATTTCGAGGTCGGCGCGGACAAGTTCCTCACGAGAGTCCGCGAGGTCTATCCCGACACGCAGGTGATCTGGCTCTACGGCATGATGGGAAATAAGTTCAACGGCGTCCTTGACCGCGTGATAAAGGCAAAGATCGACCCGAAGCTGCACTATCTCCCGACCGCGGACACCACTCCCGAAGCCGGCGAGAAGGGCGCGGTCGGACACCCGAACGAGAAGGGACAGGCGCGCGTGGCGGACGAGCTGACCGCGTTCATCTCGAAGCTCCTCTGAAATCCTATAATTTACAAAAAGTTCAAGCAAATTTAAGCCTGAACAAAAATGTCGGGAGTACAATATTATAGGGAAACGTTGATGCAAGGGCGTTTTTGCGCTGAAAAGCCCCTGAATTCAAGCCTTTTCAACGCAGGAACTCCAATTATACTGCCTATCCCTGAAAATTTCGCCGGAGGTGGAGCCTTGTTCGGATATATAAAACCCATCCCGGCGGAGCTGAAGGTAAAGGAATACGAGCTCTACAAGAGCGTTTACTGCGGGCTCTGCGCCTCTCTGGGGCGGAACACCAGCTGCGTCTCGAAGCTGACGCTGAGCTATGATTTCGTATTTTTGGCGCTCTTCCGCATGGCGCTCACCGGGGAGCACGGACGGATCGAAAAGCGCCGCTGTCTCGCTCACCCGGCAAAGAAGCGCGGAGTGCTTGTCGGCGCGCCCGAGCTCGATTACTGCGCCAGAGTCAGCGCTCTGCTGACCTACTGGAAGCTGCGCGATGACATTTCGGACGAGCGCGGATCAAAGCGGCTCTCGGCGAGGGCGCTGCTTCCCGCGGCGTATTCGATGCGAAAAAAGGCTCTGCGCGCCGGATCGCCGGATATAAACGCGCTTGACGCCCTGATCTCGGATAAGCTCTCGGCGCTCGCGGAGCTCGAGTCGGCGCGTACATACTCACCAGACGCCGCCGCGGATATTTTCGGCGAGCTGATGACCGCGGTCTCCTCATACGGCTTCGACGGCGCGGACGCGCGGATCGCCGCCGAGATCGGACGGCATCTCGGGCGGTTCATCTACATTCTCGACGCGGCTGACGACCTACTGGACGACCTTAAAAGGGGGCGCTATAATCCCTTCAGGCTCAATGGAAAGCCGGACGGAGAGACGCTCGCGGAGTTTGAAAAGCGCCGTCCCGCGCTGAAGGTTTCGCTGACAATGGAGCTCGACGGGCTCTCGCGCGCCGTTGAGCTGATTGACAAAGAACCCGATTTTCTCGAAATTATCAGGAACATCATCTATCTCGGACTTCCCGCGCGCGCCGATGAGACGATCTGCCGCCGTGAAGACAGTTTGGAGAACTAAAATTTATGAACGACCCGTACAAAGTACTCGGAATCTCGCGTGACGCGACCGACGAGGAAGTAAAAAAAGCATACCGCGACCTCGCGAGAAAATACCACCCCGACAATTACGTGAACAATCCGCTCTCTGACCTTGTCGAGGAGAAGATGAAGGAGATCAACGAGGCGTACGACACTATCCAGAAGGAACGCGCCTCGGGACACACGTCATCGGACGGCTCATCATATTCGTCGAGCGCCTACAGCGACTACTCGAAGGTCCGCGAGCTCATAAACGAGCGGAGATATTCCGAGGCTGAGCTGATACTCGACGCGGTCGGTCAGCAGAACCGCGGCGCTGAGTGGAACTTCCTCAAGGGCTGCGTGCTCATCCAGCGCGGCTGGTACTACGACGCGCAGAAGTATCTTGAGACGGCGTGTTACCTCGACCCGGCGAACGACGAGTACAAGAACACGCTCGACAGGATAAAGCAGACGACCTCGGGCTACGGTCAGAGCTACCGCAATACCCGGAACATCGGACATTCGCCCTGTGATCTCTGCACCGGACTGATCTGTGCCGACTGCATCTGCGAGTGCTGCGGCGGAGACCTTATATCCTGCTGCTAAAGGAACCGACTATGAAAAACACAAAAAAAATCGCGCTTTCCGCGATACTCTCGGCTCTCGGCGTCATCGTGCTGCTGCTCGGCTCGGTGTTCACGATGCTCGACCTGACGATGGTGGCGATCGCCTCGCTGCTTGTCGTTATGGCGGTGATCGAGCTTCACGGCTGGTACCCTTACCTTGTCTGGCTGGTGACCGGCACGCTGTCGCTGCTTCTGCTTCCGTCGAAATTCGCGGCGATACTCTACATGATCTTCGGCGGTATCTACCCGATACTCAAGTCGATGTTCGAGAGACTGCATTTCGTCGTCTCGTGGATACTGAAGCTCTCGTACTTCAACTCGATGCTGACGCTGCTGATTTTCCTCTGCAACTATGTTTTCAAGCTCCCGGACACCGATCTCGGCTATAACTGGCTCGTCTATCTGCTCTGCAACGGAGTTTTCGTGCTCTATGACATCGCCGTCTCTGAAATGGTCGTGCTCTATATGGTCAAGCTCCGCAAGGCGCTCGGACTCGGGAATTACTTCAAAAAGTGAGGGATTTGTCATGATAAACAAACAGGACGTCGCGAAAATGTTCGGCGAGCTCGGAATAAAGTCCGACAGCTATGTCGCGGTTCACACGTCGCTGAAGAGCATCGGCGGAATCGAGGGCGGCGCTGAAGGACTGCTCGATTACTATACAGAGCTTCTGCCCGACGGCATGCTGATCGTCCCGACGCACACCTGGGCGGTCGTAAACCGCGCGAACCCGGTCTACGATGTGCGCGAAACTGTGCCGAACATCGGAGTCTTCCCGCAGATCTGCGCGAAGGAGGCTTTCAGGCGTGAGAACGCGGTTCGCTCTTTGCACCCGACTCACTCGGTCGCGGCGTTCGGAGAGAACTGCGAGGCGTTTGTCGCGGGCGAGGAGAACACCCGCTCGAGAACGCCGGTCAAGGGCGTCTGGGGCAGGTTCTGCGATGTGAACGCGAAGGTGCTGATGATCGGCGTCGGACTTGAGCGCAACACCTACATGCACTCGATCGACGAGGAGGTCAACCCGTTCCCCGAAGAGCCCGGGAAGTACTTCGACGCGGTCACGATTGACGCGGAGGGCAGACGTCATGAGCTGCCGCACATGAATGCCGATTTTTATTGGGCGTCGAAGCATTTCCCGCTGCTTGAGGAGTATCTCCAAAAGAACGGCGCGATGAGCTACTCAACGCTCGGAGACGCAAAGGTCACCTGCTTTGACGTAAGGAAGGGGCACGACGCGCTGATTGCGCTCTGCGAAAAGGCTTGCGATACGCTGAGGTTTGATTCGCTTGTTGAAGCCGCGAAATAAAAGAAAAGACTGTCGCAAAAGCGGCAGTCTTTTTTGCTCAGAAGGGCTTGTCATAAGAGAATTTCCAGCCCTCGCCATAATTGAATATCCAGCAGAGCGGACGCTCACCGTCGCGGAAAACTATCGGGAAGACGACCTTCTGACCGCTTATATACGGCGAGCCGGTGAAAGCGCCGCGGCGTGCTTCCTCGCCGAGCTCATCCGGCAGATACTCCGCGAGCTCGAGCGCCTGCCAGGTCGCGCCGCCGTCGGTTGTCTCGCGTATCTCGAGCGGCTTCAATGCCGATCCGCAGCTGACAAAACCGTGCAGTTCGTCGATAAACCCGACGCCGTAGGTCACGCGCATATTGCCGCTCCATTCCTCCGAATCCGAGCGTGTCCAGCTCTTTCCGCCGTCACTTGTGGCGAAGAGCCAGGTATTGCCGGAGCTTCCCATTCCGCGGTGAGTCACGGCGAGAACACCGTGTTCAGCCGACGAGAATGAGATGAACTGCGCGGTCGGGTAGATCTTATAGACCGAGAAATTCTCTTTGCCAAAGCCGAGATCAATCTCGGACAGCGTCCAGTTTTCGCCACGGTCGGCTGTCACGAACACTTTCGCACACTGCTTGTTCTTATCATAGACGCTGACCGCCGCGAGCTTTTCCGACACGAACACTCCGGTGGTCTTCAGCGTGTGGTCGAGCTCTGAGCCGGAGTTCAACTTCTCGGGGAGTTCGGCGGTCACATCGCCGAAGTCGAGTATCAGCGTGTCGCCCTCGAGTCTGAAACTATACGCGCTCATGGTGTCGTTTATCGTATCCTCGATGTCCTTTGGCAGATTGAAATCCTCCCACGCCATGCAGCCGCTGCGCTGCGCCGGGAAATCAGTCTTCGCGACCGGAGCTCCGAGGAGCACCGACACGAATATAAGCATAGGAAGTATAATGTGTTTCATTTTATTCACCACCCGAATGGATTTCCGCAGGGATCGGCTTCCATCTCGCCTGTATTGACGAACCCCTCGCCGGAACCCCTGAGACTGTAACTGAACCCGACCCGCCCGAACGCGTAGTCGGCGTGCGCGAAAAGCTTCACCTCGCCGTTTTCCAAAGACCTGTGGACAGTTATTCTCACCGGAAACGAGAATTTGCGGTTATATTCGAGCGCGACGGCGCGGACAGCGCTTTTCTCGGCACTTGTCAGCTTTGCTTCCGAAATAACCGGCGGGAAATGTGCCCAGACGGCGCAGGACACGCAGATGATCAGCGCGATCGCCGCGAAAACTATTGCTTTTTTCTTCATAAATTACCTCTCCGGGTCATAATATTCCCCGGCGATCCTGCCGTCGGCTGACTTGTATTCGCTCACGCCGAGACTTCCGCCCCACGGGAAATAGACCGCTTCCGCCGTGTAACCGTCGCTGTCCGCGCCTTTGACCTCGATGTAAAGCGTGATCAGTCCCGGGTCGTGCGGTCGGAGCTGCTTTCTGAGAGTGTCGCGGTCGATATACTTCTCATCGCTCTCCGAGACGATGACTCGCGGATGATAACTGTAGAACAGCACGCCCGAGCCGACGACCGCCGCCGCGAGCATCACGCTGAAAACGACCCTCCGCGGCTTTGGCGAGTCGATGTCTGTGAATATCGCCTTTATGTTGAAGAGCATCGCGATAACACCCGCCGCGATTATATACGGCAGCAGTCTGAGAGCGAATCCGAGCGCAGCCATTGAGTAGTCGGCAGAATTCAGCCCGGAAACGAATGTCAGCGAAAGGTTCAGCGCGAGCGAGAAAAGCGCGGAAGCCGCGAAGGCTGGTCTTGTCTTCATGCCGAAGAGCATCAGCGCTATGAGACTTATGAAAAATACCGTGAGGTATGGAAGCGGTATGAGAATGTACAATATCATCGGTCGATTTCCTCCGTATATTCTCTTAGACGTAATGTTTTAGAAAATGTTCCCGTTCTCAGGAAAAAAATTCATAAAGGAATCGGATAAAATTTTGAAAACCCTCTTGACAATCACGTGATTGTATGATATAATCTTATTGCACTATAAAACAGAAAGGAGAGATCGCGGATTGAAGCTCGAGATCGAAAGCCGCCTGATACCGGGGACGCTGATGGATAAGGTGAAGATGGGAAACGTCACCGGACTTGAGTTCCTCGATAAGATCTTCTATATAACCGACGGAATAATGCTCTCGCAGATACGCGAGATAAGCGGCATCGACGGTTCGACCCTTCAGAACTGGACAAAGCGCGGCTGGGTCGCGAACGCCCACAACAAGCGCTACGGCAAGGATCAGCTCGCGCGGATACTGATAATCAACATGATGCGCGAGTCGATGCAGCTTGAGCGCATCGCGGCGCTTTTGACCTACGTCAACGGACGCGCGGGAGACAAGAGCGACGACATCATCCCCGAGTCGCTTCTGTATGATTACCTCTGCAAGATAATCGACGAGCTCGTCGACGGCGGCGACGACGGCGATAACGTCAAAAATCTCATCAGCCGCACGCTTGACAGCTACGAGGAGTGCGCGCCCGGAGCGCGTAAGCGCCTTGAGAACGCCTGCGAGATAATCATTTACGCGTATTACGCGGCGCTCGTCAGACAGAAGGCAAACAGCATCTGGGACGGTGTGCTGGGATGAAAGGCTCAGTTTATGAGAGAAAATTCCGGAGCTACTGGTTCAGACAGTTGTTGTTCTGTGCCGTCATCGCGGCGGTGGTGGTCGTTGCATGGGCGCTCGGCATGCACTCGTATCTCTCATCGAGAATCAGCCCGGCGGCGTCGGTCACGGTCGCGTATGTCATCGTGCTGATCGCGGTGCTTTCAAAAAAGCCCTGGCGGATATTCACAGACCGCTCGTTCACCGGCACTGTGACCGACGTGAAATACCGCGAGTCGCAGACCGCCAGCAGGGAGGACATGCGCATTTCGGCGACTGTCCCGCTCTATACGATGATTATAAAAGTTGACACCGGCAAGGGCGGTCAGATCAAAAAGAGCGTCGAGAGCCTTGAGCCGCTCTATCAGGACATGTGGTATCATGCCGGAGACCGCGTTATATATCACCGCGGAACGAAATTCCCGCTTATCGAGGGCGGCAGACGCTTCTGCGCGTACTGCGGCGACGGACTCCGTGACGGAGACGTAAAATGTCATAAGTGCGGGCAGGATAACGAATAACCGTCCGCGATAAATAATCAATTGACAGTATAAACCGCCAACAACAGCAAATCATAAAGGAGTGAAGCGCATTGGCTAACTGGTGGAACTCACTAAGCGACCTACAGCATATATTCGCCTTCATAGGCATTCCCGCGACTCTCGTGCTGATCGTGCAGACGATACTGCTATTCTTCGGCATCGGCGACGGTGACGACGGCATCGACCTTGACGGCGACGGAATCCCGGATGAGATCGGCGGCGATGACGGACTCACGCTCTTCTCGATACGCGGCATCGTCGGAATGCTCTGCATCGCCGGATGGGCTGGCATAGTCTTCATCGACTTCGGCGTCTCGAACATCCTCGCGATAATTTTAGCGCTGCTCTGCGGCGTCGCGACGCTGTTCGGCATCGCGTACCTGATGAAAGCCGTCCTGAAGCTCCAGTCGAACGGCACAATGCAGCTCGGCGCGGCAGTCGGCAAGACCGGCGAGGTCTACATCCCGATTCCGCCGAAGGGCAAAGGGCGAGGCAAGATAAACATCATCGTGCAGGACAAATACGTGGAGCTGGACGCCGTGACCAATTCCGAAGAGACTCTGAAAACCGGCGAGACCGTCCGCGTTGTCTCCACCGATGAGATGGGGCTCGTGATGGTCGAGCGCGCTATGAAGTAAAGGAGTGATCTTCATGAAAAAGTTAGTCAGACCGACCTCCGGACGTATGATCTGCGGAGTCTGCGCCGGATTCGGACTCTACTTCAACATCGACCCTGCGCTGGTCCGCGTCATCTTCGCGATAGCCGGACTCACCGGCAGCGGACTGCTCATCTATCTCGCCTGTGCGTTCATAATGCCGGACGATATGAATATCGAACTCTGAAACGAAATAAACTACTTATAAAGGAGAAACAATTATGCCATACGGTTCTTCAAGCCTTCTCATCCTCATCTGTGTGATAGCGCTCTTGATTCTGACTACACTTATAGTCATTGCCTCGCGCTATCGCAAGTGCCCGTCCGACAAGGTCATGGTCATCTACGGTAAGGTCGGCAGCAACGCCGACGGAACTTCGCGCTCCGCAAAGTGCATCCACGGCGGCGCGGCTTTCATCTGGCCGGTCATCCAGTCGGTTGAGTTCCTCGACCTGACACCCATTTCGATAAATGTCGACCTCAAGAACGCGCTCTCTAAGCAGAACATCCGCGTAGACGTCCCCTCGCGCTTCACGGTCGGTATCTCGACCGAGCCGGGCGTCATGCAGAACGCCGCTGAGCGCATGCTCGGACTCAAGCTCGACGACATCCAGGAGCTCGCGAAGGATATAATCTTCGGTCAGCTCCGTCTCGTCATCGCGACGATGGAGATCGAGGAGATCAACACCGACCGCGATAAGTTCCTCGACGCGGTCTCCAGAAACGTTGAGACCGAGCTCAAGAAGATCGGTCTCCGACTCATCAACGTCAACGTAACCGACATCACCGACGAGAGCGGATACATTCTGGCTCTCGGTAAGGAAGCCGCCGCTAAGGCTATCAACGACGCGAAGGTCTCGGTCGCCGAGGCTGACCGAGAGGGCGCTATCGGTGCCGCGAACGCTGAGCGTGACCAGAGAATAAGCGTATCGCTCGCTAACTCCGAGGCTATTAAGGGAGAGAACGAGGCTAAGGTTCAGGTCGCCGAGTCCGAGGCTACCCGCCGCGAGCGCGAGGCTGAGGCTCTCAAGCGCGCGACCGCCGCTGAGAAGATTCAGGCGGCAAAGGCTCTCGAAGAGGCTTACACCGCGCAGAAGAACGCCGAGCTCTCCCGTGCGTCGCTCGAGCAGGCGACTCTCGAAGCCGATGTCCTCGTCAAGGCCGAGATCGAAAAGAAGCAGGCAGAGCTGAAGGCTGAGGCTGAGGCTGAGCAGATCAGACGCCGCGCGAAGGGTGAAGCCGACGCGACTCTCATGAGAATGCAGGCTGAGGCAGACGGTATGCGCTCTATGCTGACAAAGCAGGCTGAAGGTTTCGCTGAGATCGTCAAGTCGGCTGGCGGCGAGTCGGACGACGCTATCCGCCTGATGATCGCCGACAAGCTCGAAGAACTGACGAAGATTCAGGTCGAGGCAGTCAAGAATCTCAAGATCGACAAGGTCACCGTCTGGGACGGCGGCAATTCGACCGACGGCAAGACCGCGACCGCGAACTTCCTCTCGGGCATGATGAAGTCGATTCCGCCGATGAACGAGATGTTCGACATGGCTGGAATGAATCTTCCGGCATACCTTGGAACAGAGAAGCCCGCCGAGACTTCCGCTCCGGAAGCAAAAGCTGAATAAGCAATATCCCGACCGCCGACTGACATCGGCGGTTTTGGGCTATAGGTGAGAAATGAAAAACAAAGAGAAAAAAGCGAAAGAAAAAAAGCCGGGCTTTTTCCGGCAGCTCTCAAACGAGTACAGGAAGGATAAGGTCACGTTCACGATCTATATGATCCTGCGCGCGCTTGTAATCCTTGTCGGAGTGCGTCAGTTCTTCATCGGAAACTACGAGAACGTCTTCCTGTGCGCGTTCACGCTGGTGCTCTTCCTTGTGCCGGTGTTCGTCGAGCGCGTGTTCAGAGTTGACGTGCCGGCGCTGCTCGAGAATATCGTGCTGATCTTCATCTTTGCCGCCGAGATAATGGGCGAGATCAACAGTTATTACACGAGATTCGCGCTCTGGGACACGATGCTTCACGTGACGACCGGATTCTTAGCCGCCGCGGTCGGACTCTCGCTTATTGTCATCCTCAACCGCAAGAAGGTCTTCGGACTGAATCTTTCGCCCTTCTTCGTTGCGATGTTCTCGTTCTGTTTCTCGATGACGATCGGCGTTCTGTGGGAGTTCTTTGAGTTCAGCATGGACAGACTTTTCCTGACCGACATGCAGCGCGACACGATAGTCACGACGATCTCGTCGACGCTGCTGAACACCGAGGGGCTCAACATCGCGGTGCAGATAAAGGATATCACCGACACGACGGTCAACGGACAGTCGCTCGGGATAAACGGCTACCTCGACATCGGACTCATCGACACGATCAAGGATATGTTCGTCAACTTCATCGGCGCGCTGACCTTCTCGGTGATTGGCTATTTCTACACCCGCTTCTCGGGCAAGAACGGCACTAAGGTCGTCGAGGGGCTGATGATCACAAAAAACCCCAACGCGGACGCGCCGACCGACGAGAAGAAAAGTGAATGAAACCGCGGTAAATCTGAGCCGATCGGAGTTATCCGACCGGCTTTTTTCGCTGATGGATTCAGTCCGCGCGAATGGCTTTTCTCCTGAACTCTCCGGGCGGAAGACCGAAGCGCTTTCTGAAGACCTTCGAAAAATACAGCGGGTCACTGTAGCCCACCGCGAAGGCGATCTGCGAGATGTTTCCGCCCTCCTCCGCCGGGCGCTCGAGAAGCCGCCTTGCCGCCTCAAGCCTGGTCTCGGAGATCAGCCCGGCGAGAGTTATCCCGCGTTCCTCACGGTAGACGCGGCTAAGATATTTCGGCGAGACCCGGCATTCGTCGGCGATCATTCCGACATTCAGCTCTCCGGCGTAGTTTCGCTTCACGAACTCCTCCGCCGTCCTTATATGGAGCTGTGCTCCGGTATGGTTGCTGCCGCGATCCGAGATCAGTCCGCAGAGCAAAAACAGCAATCCGAGCATCGAAAAGCGGTCATAGAGCGGGTCGTCGAACGCCGAGAAAAGCCGGTCGCTTATGCGCGAAAAGTTCTTTTCAAAGCTGAATACGCCGTTTATACCGCAATCCGAGAGGAGGCTCTGAGCTCTCTCACCGGTGAAATTTATCCAGTATTGCTCAAGACCGTCCTTTCCGACCTCTTCGCTGTAGTACTCATTTTCGCGTACGACAAAGCCCTCGCCGCGCCTTACCGGAATGTCGTTATACCTGCCGTCGCCGGAGAGAATAAAGTGCAGATGCCAACAGTCAGAGAGCCGCTTTATCTG
>CAKSOR010000003.1 GCA_934477985.1 uncultured Eubacteriales bacterium | reverse complement strand
ATCCGGAGTCGGGAGAATTTCGTGTATAAGATATTTGTCCATAGTTTCACCTCGTTTTTTTCGCCAAACTGCTTGACATTCCGCCCGGATTATGCTATACTTGAAGCAAATCTAACCGGAGGACAGGAAAATGACACCCTACGAAAACATAAAGAATATCGTCGCGAAGACTGTGCCATCGATGCGCTGGGACGGCGTTATGCCCATCGCCGACTGGCAGGCAGGGGCGCGTGAGAAGTTAGCTTCGCTCATCGGGCTCGACAGGATGCTTCCCGCCGAGAAGAAGCTTGAGATTGAGTCTGACCGCGACAGCGGGGATTTTCGCGAGATACGTCTTAGGTACCAGACCGAGCCGGGCTATTTCGTCCCCTGCCACATGTGTATACCAAATGGCGCGAAGCTCCCGCTCCCGACCTTCATCTGCATGCAGGGTCACAGCAAGGGCATGCACATAACCTTGGGACGCACAAAGTACCCGGACGAAGAGGTCTCGGGCGACCGCGATTTCGCGATACGCTGCGTGAAGGAGGGCTTTATAGCGATAGCTCTCGAGCAGCGCGATTTCGGCGAGTGCGGCGGAAACGAGAAAGGTCCGCAGTGCCTTGAGCCCTCGCTCACAAACCTGCTTGTCGGACGCACGACCATCGGCGAGAGAGTCTGGGACGTGATGCGGCTTGTCGACCTCTTGCTGGACGACCTCTCGGAGTTCGCGAAGGCTGACTCTATCTATGTCCTCGGAAACTCGGGCGGAGGAACCTGCTCTGTCTACTCGGCGGCGCTTGACACAAGGCTTGCCGGCGGAGTTCCCTCCTGCGCGGTCTCGTCGTTCGCGGCTTCCATAGGCGCTATGCACCACTGCGCCTGCAACTATGTTCCGGGGATACTGAACTTTTTCGACATGAGCGAGCTTATCGCGATGACAGCGCCGAGAAAGCTTGTAGTCGTCAGCGGCGCTCTTGACAATATCTTCCCGCTGAAAGAGGCAAAGGAGATGGTCGCTCTGGGCGCGAAGGCTTATGAGGCTTACGGAAAGCCCGAAAACTTAGCTCACGTCGTCGGCGGCGAGGGGCACAGATTCTACGCCGACATCGCCTGGGAAGCGCTTGAGAGAATGGGCGTCTGATTTATAAACCGCGGAGGAGACTGTTCTCCTCCGCTTTTTTGTCGTTACTTCCTGAGCTCTCTCAGGCAGTCGAGGATTCTGACAGCCACAAACGAGCCGAAGCCGTGGTTGAGGCTTCCCGCGCCCGCGCGGTCTTCCCAGATTGTCCCGGTGAGCTCCGCGAATCTTCCGTAGAGCGCCTTGATTTCCTCGAGGTTCTGCTCGTAAAGTCCGAGCTTCATCATGACCTCGACCCGCACCGCGAAGCCTATGAAGAGGTCTACAGGCTCGATGTCAGCCGGGGCGAGAGTTTTGTCTCCGGTCGCGCCGAACGCTTTGCGGATGGCGTTATCAAGCACCGAGTACTTCGGGTCGGAAAGGTCGATTATGTCGAACAGCACAGCCTCATGCTGGCAGATAGCCGAGCGGTCGGGGAGCAGTCCGAGAGTTCCGTCCTCATTCCTCTTCGCGTGGTCGTGGAAGAACCCGCCGTCAAACGACTGCTCGATTATCTTCTCCTTGATTCTGTCCGCCTTCTCGATGAGCTCGGGGCGGTCAAGGAGCTTCGCCGCGACGCGCAGCACTCCCGTGTAGAGCATGTTCGTCGGATAGTTCACGTCCTGAACCCACTGGTTAGCCTTCGACCACTCGACAAAGTTCCAGTACGGGAGCTTCTCAAGCAGACCGTCGGAGTTCTCGTACCCCTCAAAGAAGCCGAGTATGCGCCCGACCACCTCGGTATAGCGGGAAGCGTCGCCGCCGCGCTCGCCGAACTTCCCGACCTCCATGACGTACCACATCGTCCACTGCGGTATGGTAGAATCCCAGAGATTGTCGCCCGGATAGCACATCGGAAGGAGTCCCTTCGGAAGTCCCGGGAGCTTCGCCATCTGGAAGTTGTCAAGGAAGAGTCTCTCGCACTCGGTGTCGCCGGTGAAGAGGAGCGACGACATTCCGGTGAAGTAGCTGTCGCAGAGCCATCCGCCGCGCTCGCGTCCCGGACAGTCCATGAAGCAGTCGATTGTGTTCTGCCTGAAGCTCTGGCGGCAGGCCTCGAAGGTCTTGTCGAGCACCGGGTCGCCGGTCTTGACTTCAATGTTCTTTATCGGGTAAGCGTACTCGCGCAGGGTGAACTCGCAGCTCTCAACCTCGCCCGACTCGACAAGCAGTTCAATATGCCTGAACGAATAGCACTCGAAGGACTCAAGCTCGAACTCTCCCGCCGGGAGTCGGTACTTTATGATGTTAATCGTGCTTCCGTAATCAAACCCGCAGGGGATTGTGAGGTCGTCAAAGCGTCTCTCCGAGAAGACCACATAGACTGTCGACGGCTCAGCCGCCTTTATTTTTGTCCTTATGAAGCCTGTCCGGATAGCTCCGAAGTCGAACTGCCTGAACTGACCTGCCCTGGTGGACTTCCCGGTCTCTCCGGTCACAAACTCCGCGTCTGTCGCGCAAAGAACGTCGTTCGGGAGGCTGTCATACTCAAAGCACTTGACCTCGTCGGAGGGCTCAAGATAGCGCACAAGTCCCGGGAGAGGTCTTTCGCGGCGGGTGTATGTACCGGCTCTGACAAACTTTGCCGCCGGGAGGATATTGAACTCCGGAACTCTGAAGCCGCGCTCTATGTACTCGAGATGCGGGTCGGAGACAGCTAATGTCTCGCCGTCGAAATTGCCGTCAGCCCAGGAAGCCGCCGGGCTGTCAACATAGTAAACCTCCGAGAAGGCGCGCTGGTAGCTGTATCTCGCGGCTTTCTGCTCACGGTAGGAGTCGAGCGACAGACCCCTGAAGTCGCGTCCGGTGTAGGCGATTACCTCGCCGTCCTCGTATATCTCGCACTGGAGGAAGGAGCGGATGTCAAGCGTGTAGAAGGACGGGCAGTTGTAGCCCGCGACCTCGAAGGCAAGGAGGTTCTCGCCCTCCTTTGCGGGAATGACAATCTCGTCGACTCTGAGGTATCCGTGCGGTCCGCGCGCGGGTCCGTAGTGCAGGAATTTTCCGTTAAGCGTCACGCGGCAGAAGGTCGAAGCGGCGAGTCTCAGCGAGTACTTCTTGCCCTTTGCGGCATTAACGCGGCAGACAAAGCCCGCCTGGAAGTTCATCTCGAGCTCCTTGCCCGCGATGAAGATGGGTTCAGCGAATCTAAACATATGCGTTCTCACTTTCCGTATCTTGATTCAAGTATTTCCTTCACAATCGGCTTTATGGTCTCTGCCATCATATAAAAGCCGAGGTCGTTGGGGTGGCAGTCGTCGCAGGAGCAGAGCGCCCCGCGGTCTCCGAAGAATTTGCGTCCGTCGACAAAGTAAACATTCCTGTCTCCCGAGTCGAGAGCGTTCTGGTAGGTCGTATGGATAATCTCAGCGCGGCGGTCTGCGTCAGCCGAGTCGTGGTAGGACGGTCGGGTTATCATTATGACCGGGAGGTCGGGGTTCTTCTCGCGGATACGCCTGAAGAAGGGCTCGTGAGTCTTCCCGAGGTGCTCCGGAGTCGGCGCGTTGTGGTCGTAGTCGTAGACGAAGATACTCATCGGAATGTCCTTTATGCAGTCGGCGATTGAAAGCTCTCCGCGGGCGCTTCCCGAGAAGCCGAAGTTGTAGAAGTCGACGTCAAGGTCGCCCGAGATTATCGCGTTGTAGACGTTCGTGACGCGGCAGCAGCAGCCTCCCTCGGTGATTGACGAGCCGTAGAAGAGTATCGGCGGGTACTTGTAGGGAGTCGGGGCTTCGACCAAAGCGTCGTCCTCGACGTCAATCTCGATGTTGTTCACATGCTCGTTTCGCGGAAGCCAGAGGGCTATATCCTCGGTCTCGCCGGACTTTGTGAAGGTCTTCTCGGCGCTGAGCGTCTTGTAGTCCGGAGGGTTGACCAGCCCGGCGAACCGCGCGGTCTTGTGCGGACCGATCATGACGTTGACCGCCTGGCAGGCGAAGATCGACATTCCGACGTCGGGGTTTATCGACGCGAGCTCGATTCTGACGGTGAACTTCCTTGAGTTCGTGCGGAAGAGTACACGCGCTCCGGGAGTGCGCTTCTGTAGTCCGATGACTCCGGAGGTCGGGTTTTCGGCTTTCAGGTTCTCGATGACATCGTGCGGAAGGCGCTCCAGAAGTCCGTTGACACTATAGAACGGAAGTCCGTGCACCTCGAGCGGCGCGTCGCAGTAGCGATAGGTTTTCATAGATTATCTCCTTATCTGTGGTAGATGATGATATTTTATCACATAAAAAAGCGTTTGTCAATACCGTTCCGACAATTTGCGACGGCTTTTTGGCGAATCTGCACGATAAACGACCTTTTATACTGGCTAACTGAGTTATTGATTGAATTGATAAAATATGGTATAATATCGGACAGATAGCCGGGAAATGACGGATAAGCCCTCTGCCCGGCGGTCGGAAAAAAATTTTACCGAAAGGAAAAGAAAATGAACACAGAAACAGGAATACTCATCTGCACGGAACGTGAGGATGAACAACGCGGACTGCGGGTGCTTCTGCGGAGCATCGGGTTCGACAGGGTGACAGCTACCGGTAACGCGTCGGACGCCGAGGACGCGCTGCGCTCGGGAAAGATAGGGGTGATGGTCGTCGACACCGGCTTTGACGGCATGGGACTGCGGTTCGCCCGCGAGGAGCGCAGGCGGGCGATGATGAGTCAGGCTGAACTTCCGGGGCTCATAATAGTCTCCGACACCGGCGACGCGGTTGACGCCGCGGGACTCCCGGACGACGCCGCGGTGATTGTCCGCCCCTACGCGCAGGCTGAACTGGTGAAGCTGATATTCGAGGCGGTGAACCGGGTCGGCGAAAGACAGGAGACCGGATCCGGCGCGAGACAGAACGAGGAGCTCGAGGTCAGCATATCGGGCGTGCTCCACAGCGTCGGCATACCGGCGCATATCAAGGGCTATACATATCTCCGCCGGGCGATCGGCATGACGGTCAGAGAGCCCGATGTCATCAACTTCGTCACGAAGACGCTCTACCCTACGGTCGCGCTCGAGTATGACACGACTCCGACAAGAGTCGAGCGGGCGATACGCCACGCCATCGAGGTCGCGTGGGACAGGGGAGACGTTGATGTGCTCGACAGCTACTTCGGCTACACGATAAGCCGTCAGCGCGGAAAGCCTACAAACTCCGAGTTCATCGCGATGATAGCCGACAAGATACGGCTCGGGGTGATCAGATGATCATCCGTTCGTGTTGTTGCGGTACTTTGCGGGAGAGACCCCGACCTCAGCCTTGAAGCGGTGAGTGAAGGTATATACGTCCGTGAAGCCGAGCCGCTCGGATATTTCCGCGACCGACTCTCCGGCTGACAGCGCGTTCTTCGCGGCTTCTATACGGCAATTTATGCGGTACTTACCGGGTGAGACGCCGTAGGTGGCTGAAAAGCGCTTCCGGAAAGCGTCGTATTTCATTCCGCACTCTTCGGCTATCTCCTCAAGCGTTGTGCGCGACGTCGTGTCCTCTAACATCGTTCTGGCGAGGGCTATCGGCGACTCAGCCCGCATCGCGGCGATTCCGGTGAGTTCAAGAATATAGTGTATCAGCCTCGGCAGCAGATTGTAGCACGCGAGGACGGGTACTTTCAGGAATTCGCCGGTCAGCGACAGAAACTCGTCGAGCAGTGTTTTTTTAAACCCCGCCGCACCCACGGGCTCGAGCAGATCGAGCTCCGGGATGAAGATAGTCAGCGCGCGGTAGAGCTCGTCGGGCAGGTCGAAGAAGACGCGGCAGCTCGGCGCGTCCGAGAGATACATATCGAAATCCTTGCCGGGCCGGCGAAGGCAGTAGCAGCCGTCTGTGAGGGGGTATTCCTTCCCATTTTCGACAAAGCTGCCGCTCCCGGTGAGAATCCAGGAGATGACGAACTGGTCGCCGTGGCTTCCGGGCACGCGGCGGTGAACCTGTCGCGTCCTTGATATACCGAAGGAAATCTGAGTTCCGGGCAGGGTGTGGAGTCCGGTTCTGGCGCTCGCGGTGAATCTTTCAAGCTCGTCCATATTTTACGCTCCTTTCCAAAAATGACAATTCCGGTAGCAGATAAAGCATTTACAACCGTCTGCTTTTATTATACAATATTATTACAAGAATTGCAATACCCGCGACTGAATTTGTAAGGGAGAAATTTTATGAGACGAGTTATATCACTTCTTTTGCTCTGCGCGCTTATCTGCGCCGTGTCCTGCGGTGAGAGCGGGAACGACGTCACAACCACGGCTTCCGGAAACGACACCACAACGACCGAAGCCGCCCAGACTGAGCTTTTGCCCGACATCCCCGAGCGCGGCGACTACAACGGCTACGAGTTCAGCGTCCTCTACGAGCATACAGGCTGGGGAACCTACACGAACGAGGCTCTCGACTTTGACGAGCAGACCGGAGACGCTTACTCCGACGCGGTCTATTCCCGGAACCGGCTCTGCGAGGAGAAGTTCGGCTTTAAATTAGTTCCGGTAAAGAAGAACTTCGGCGAGGTCCAGAACCTCATCCAGTCCTCGGTCATGGCGGGCGACGACGAGTACGACCTCGCGATTGTCACCTACGGAATGAAGCGCGGCACCGACCTTCTGACCGACTTAAACAAAGTTCCGCATATTGACACCTCAAAGCCCTGGTGGAACTCGAACGCCGCCTCCCAGATGCAGGTGAACGGAGCGCTCACCAACGCGCTCTCTGACTTCATCATAACCCACCGCGACGGAACTGTCGCCACCTTCTTCAACAAGCGGCTCGCGGAGGAGTACAAGCTCGGCAATCTCTACGACCTCGTACGGGACGGAAAGTGGACGCTCGACAAATTCGGCGAGTGCGCGAAGGGGGTCGCGGCTGACCTTGACGGAGACAACGAGTTCACCGACAAGGATATGTACGGCTACTCCGCGCTTGACTCGAACTCCTATACCTACATGTACTACGGCTGCGGACTGCGGCTTGTGAAGGACGACGCCGACGGAAAGCCTGTCCCGGCGCTCGGCGGCGAGAATTCGATAAATGTCCTCCAGAAGATAGCGTCGATGCTTAACTCGGACAACATGCAGTACAGCCCGTGGCGCAACTCCAACTCGGGCGGCGACGGCGACCAGTCGATATTCAGAGTCTTCAAGGAGGGCAGAGCGCTGTTTTTGTCGCACGGCATAGGCTCAGCCGGACGCTTCCGCGACTTAAAGGATGATTTCGGCGTGCTTCCCGCCCCGAAGCTCGACGAGAGCCAGGAGTCATACTACAACATAATCGACGCCGGAAAGTTCATGGTCATCCCGAAGACCGCCTCCGACCTTGACCGCACCGGAACAATCCTCGAGTCGCTCTCCTACGAGGGCTACAGGACGGTCATCAGCGCCTACTACGACACGATGCTCAAGAACAAGCTGATGCGCGACGAGGAATCGATTGAGATGCTCGACAAATATATCTTCCCGGACAGCGTCGTCAAGAGCTTCTTCAGCGCGAAGGTGCAGGACACGTTGCAGTCGGTCGCGAAATCCCCCGACTCGATGGCGTCGACGATAGCGTCTCAGATGACCGTGATGCAGGCGGACATCGACGAGCTCTACAAGTCCTTCGAATAAGCCCGCTTCCCTCCGTTTTTCATTGCGGAGGGAATTTTTTTTTGCGAAGCTGTTGACTTATCGGCGGATTTCTGCTATAATGTACCTGAGGACAGAGCTTCCTCAAAGGAATGGAGGTGTTTACTCATGAAGATACTGTTCACGGGCGATGTCTGCTTCAAGGAGCAGCAGGAGATGGACGCCGCTCTGGCAAAGAGGGTGCTTTCAGAGCTGAAGCCTGTGCTTGACTCAGCCGACTTCCGGGTCATGAACCTTGAGACTCCGCTCGCTCCGAAGGTGGTGGGCAAACCCATAGTGAAGAGCGGTCCGGCGATAATCGGTCGACCCGAGAACCTGGCGTTTCTCACCGAGGCGGGCTGCGACCTTGCGGTGCTCGCCAACAACCACACCGGAGACTACGGAGCTGACGCGCTGTTCTACACGATTGACCTGCTTGACGGGGCAAAAATCGCTCACGCCGGAGCCGGGAGGAACATAGCCGAGGCTTACCGCGCGGTGCGCAGATATATAGGCGGCAGGCGGTTCTCCTTTATCGGGATGAACGAGAACGAGTTCGGAGTCGCGGGCTTCGAAACAGCCGGGACGGCTGGCTTTGACCTTGAACGCGCGGGAGAGGTCATCGGGCGTGAACGGAGGGTCAGTGACTACGTCATAGTCGTCTTCCACGGCGGAAACGAGTACAATCCGCTTCCCTCTCCGCTCTGCCGGGGCAGATACCGCACGCTGACAAGACTCGGCGCGGATGCCGTGATCGGCGGTCACACGCACTGCATGCAGGGCTACGAGTACTTCGACGGAAAGCCGATAATCTATTCGATGGGCAACTTCCTCTTCAAGTACGCCACAGAGACTCAGGACTCCTGGCACATGGGCTACATGACCGAGCTCACGTTTGACGAGCGGGGAATCTCACTGAGACCGATACCCTACCGCTTTTCGCATGACGCGAAGTCAATCGAACTCATCGAGGGGGACGACCTCACAAGGACAATCGACTATCTCGAGCGGCTCTCGGCTTATATTCCGGACACAAAGAAGCTCCGCGAGATGTTCGAGTGCTGGGCGCTGACATACGGCTATGGTTATCCGAAGCGCTTCGCGGGCTCGGGGGGCATCGAGGAGACTCTGCCGAAGGAGCTGGCTGTTCTGAAGAACAACTTCTCCTGCGAGGCTCACAACGAGGTCTGCCGGACGGCTTACGACACGGTGTTCTTCGGAAGGGCTGAGGAGGCAAGGGCAAGGAAGCCGGAGCTTGACGAGCTTATGAAGATGCCACTACCATTATGACAAAACGTGAAATAATTGATACGCTCGGGTCGACGCGGCTGGACAATTCCGCAAGCGCGGAAAAGCTCACCGACAGCGTCACGCTCGACAAATACTCTCCGCTCGTACACGACGACATCTGGACGCAGGCTTTGCAGGCGGCTCTGAACGAGCACGAGGTCGTCGTCATCCCCGCGCGGGACGAGCCCTACATGATAGACTCAACGGTTGTGATTCCCTCGAACCGCTCGGTGAGAGCCTACGGGGCGACGCTGAGACTGACGCCCGACTGTGACGTCATAATGTTCCGCAACTCCTCGACTGAGGACGGCACGCACAAGCCGGTCACAGGCGCTCCCGACCACAACATCTCCTTCTTCGGCGGACGCTACGAGGAGTCGCGCCGGGAGCGCGGCGGCTACGGCACATCGGGTAAATACGACGAAAAGCGGAGCTTCCACGGCGTCTCGACGCTCTTCTTCTTCAACAACATAAAGGGCTTCACGATTGAGGACGCTACCTTCGCGCACACGGCTGGCTTCGCGGTTCAGACGGGCGACGCCGAGAACATTGTGTTCGAGCACATCCGCTTTGAGGAGTGCTACGCCGACGGACTGCACATCAACGGAAATACTGCAAACATCCTCTGCCGCGACATCAAGGGGCAGGTGGGCGATGATTTAGTGGCGCTGAACGTCTACGACTGGCAGAACTCCTCGGTCGACTTCGGTCCGATGAGGAACGTGCTCTGCGAGGATCTCGGGCTCTCGGCTGACAGCCGCTACAAGGCGATGCGAATCGAGCCGGGGCGGGCGGGGTGCCCCCGCGGGCAAACGTCAAATTCAGTTCTGTGGTAATTGCTTGCTCATCTCTGATCTTGTGGGGATTCATCACCCCGTTCGCCGAGTTACGGCTATGCCGTAACTCGCTCACCTGCCGTAGCAAACGAGTTGCAAAGCAACTCATCGTTAGTTTATGATAAGCATGGTCGGACGCATAGACGACATATACTTCGAGGACATAACGATAGACCTTGACGGACCGCTCGACAGATTCCCGGAGTACCTGAATTCCGACCCGGTGCGCGGGAGGTTCGCGGCGTTCGAGTTCGGCGCGAACGCGGGGCGGGTGAGCTTCGAGAACATCGACCTGAGACTTTATCCCGGGAAGTATCCGCTGTCGACGCTGGCGCTTGTCGGACCGAAGTCGGTAAGGCGCGGTGAAACCGAGATATTCGACCCCTACGTCTCCTGCGAAATCGGTGAGCTGAGCTTCAGTGATATAAGGATAAACGGCAGACCGGCGGAGCTTCCGGAGCTGTTCGCGGTCAATGAGTTCGGCGACATCAACGCCGACGGACACTCAGGCGGGCAGGGAAGAGTGAAGGCTGTCACTTATAAAAAAACATAAGGGAGTTTTCAGTTTTTCAGTGCCATAGTGCCATTTCCAGCCACAACAATAGAAAATTATGGCACTATGGCACTTACTTTTCAAAAACTCCTCAGATATTTTATTATCGGCTCCGGGTGGAGCTATTGCTGATCCGACGTTCTTTTATTGAATAGTGAATGAGTGATACGAGCAGCTACGCAGCTCGGAATATTGAATAATACAAGTTACTTGAAAGGAACAATAACATGAAAAAAACACTCATATCCCAAGGCTGGTCGCTCAACGCGCCCGGCACTAACGGCTGGAAGGCTGTCGACCTTCCGAACGACTACTCGGTGACTCAGCCGAGAAATCCAAGCGCTCCCGGAGGGGCTTCGAACGGCTTCTTCGTCGGCGGCGAGGGAACTTATGTGAAGGAGCTTGACATTCCCGCCGAGCCGAAGCACTATATTCTCGACATCGACGGCGCTTACATGTACACCAGAGTCAGTCTCGGAGACTATCTCATCGCGAAGCACCCGCACGGCTACACGCCCTTTTTAGTCGACCTGACTCCCCGCGTGAAGTTCGGCGAGAAGAACAAGCTCACCATAAGAACCGACGACTGCCAGCCCTCTACAAGATGGTACACCGGAGCGGGAATCTACCGCGATGTCTGGCTCTATGAAGGCGGAGACGTACGCATTGAGCCCTGGGGACTCTGGGTCGATACCCCCGACACCGACACGGTGAAGGTCTTCTGCGAGGTCACGGCTGACCGCGAAGCCAATGTCGTCGTCCGCTTTGATGTGCTCGACGCCGAGGGAAATCCCGTCGCCACGCTCGACAGGAATGTAACCGCGAACGGCAGGACAGAGATTGCCGCCGAAATACCGCTGACCGACGCCAGACTCTGGAATGTCGAAGACCCCTATCTCTACACGCTCCGCGCCGCGGTCACAGAGAACGGCGAAACCCTTGACACCGAGGAGATAAGGTTCGGTGTGCGTACAATCTCCGCCGACGCCAAAAACGGACTGCTTATAAACGGAATCCCTGTGAAGCTCCGCGGAGGCTGTATACACCACGACCACGGAGTGCTCGGAGCGGCTGACTATCCCGCGGCGTGCAGACGCAAGCTCGAAAAGCTCCGCGACGCCGGCTTCAACGCGCTCAGAATCGCCCACAATCCGCCCTCAGAGACCCTGATGGAGCTGTGCGACGAGATGGGAATTATTGTCATGGACGAGGCTTTCGACTGCTGGAGACTCGACAAGGGCGGAAAGTACAACTATCACCGCTACTTCGACGAGTGGTGGGAGCGCGACATCGAGCTGATGGTAAAGCGCGACAGAAGGCATTCCTCGGTCATCGCCTTCTCGATAGGCAACGAGATTCCGGAAAGCCGCGGAAATACCGACGGCGATGAATGGTCAAAGCGTCTCTCGGACAAAATAAGAGAGCTCGACCCGACGCGCTTTGTGACCTCCGCGACCTATCAGATGACTCCCTTCGACGTCTGGGCTGAGAACACCAAGGGCTACTACGCGCCGCTCGACCTTGCGGGCTACAACTACCTCTACACCCGCTATGAGCATGACCACGAGCTGTTCCCGGAGCGGGTCATCTGGGGCTCTGAGACTCACGCGATACGCTTCTATGACTCCTGGCACAAGGTGCTTGAGCTTCCGTATGTCATCGGAGACTTCACCTGGACAGCCTACGACAACCTCGGCGAAGCCGGAACGGGACGCTCCTGCTGGGCGCGCGACGGACACATTCCGGGGATTAACCTTGCGGGCTATCCGTGGCGCTCCTGCTATCAGGGCGACCTTGACCTCTGCGGCTACAGAAGACCTCAGTCCTACTTCCGCGAGGCGGTCTGGATCGGCGGAGTCACCGCGCTCTACACGACTCATCCGGAGCACTACGGCGAAGGCTTCTCGGGCACGGGCTGGCACTGGTACGACGTGCTTGACAGCTGGACGTTCGACGACAAATATCTCGGAAAGCCCGTGAAGTGCGAGGTCTACACCGACGCTGACGAGGTTGAGTTCCTCATAAACGGACGTTCACTCGGCAGAGTGAAGACTGAGAAGGCTGTAGCCGCGATGGACATCCCCTACGAGAAGGGCGAGCTTTCGGTCATCTCCTACAAGGACGGCGGGGAGTGGGGACGCGCTTCGCTCCGCACAGTCGGAAAGCCCGCCTCGGTGACTGTCGCCGCCGAGACCGGAGAGATAAACGCCGACGGTCGCGACCTCTGCTACTTCGACATTACAATAGTCGACGAGAACGGCGACAGAGTCCCCGACGCGAAGACTGAGCTCACCTGTGTGGTTGACGGCGGAGAGCTTCTGGGAATCTTCAGCGGCTGTCCGGATAACGAGGACCAGTATGGTTCGCCCTCCTGCCACGCCTTCGAGGGACGCGCCGTGGCGATTGTGAAGACAAGGACTCCCGGAGAGCTGACGATAACCGTCGGCGGAGAGGATATTCACGCGGGCTCGTGCAGGATAGTGGCTAAGGCATAAAAAAATTTCTAAGGGAGTTTTGCGTTTTTTAGTGCCATAGTGCCAATTTCAGCCACAGTAATAGAAAACTACGGCACTATGGCACTTATTTTTCAAAAACTCCCTCAGATTTTTATTGGCTCGGGGCGAATGAACGCTCATCACTGGCTCTGGGTGAAGTACGTGCTGATTCGACGTTCTTTATTGAATAGTGAATAGTGATTAATGAATAATGAATAATGATATATTCTTGAATTACGCGGAGCAAAGCTATCAACTTCTACAACCAGAGTGCACGGAGCAAACCCGAATGGGTTTGTGGAGTTTACGGGATGAGAACCGTAGGAAGCGCACGGCGCGCGAAATGAACTGGAACGTCCTCCGCAAAGCTAACAAAAAACAATAGTGTTTAAAGCTTTAGCGGAGAGGGGGGCGGACGAGTTGGCGCTTGCGCCAACTCGTGGAGGACTGCCTTTCTCGAAAGGCTCCTTCCCCTAGCAAGCAAACAACCACCAGAAAGGAAAAAATTATGGAAATAACACTTACCAAAGACAACTTCAAAGAAGAAACCACCTGCGACATACCCGTGCTCGTCGACTTCTGGGCGTCGTGGTGCGGACCCTGCCGCATGCTCGCTCCGATTATCGCGGAGATTGCCGGGGAGTACGACGGGAAGATAAAGGTCGGCAAGGTCAACGTCGACGATGAGCCCGAGCTCGCCGCCGCCTTCGGAGTGCAGAGCATACCCACGGTGGTCGTCATAAAGAACGGCGTCATATCGGAGGTCTCGGTCGGCTACAAGCCGAAGGCGGAGCTCCTGAAGCTCGCGGGTATTGAGTGAAAGGATCTGATCGCTTGCTCCTCTGCGACATGCACTCACACACGAATCACTCGATCGACGGCAGGGCTTCCCCCGACGAGATGGCCGCCCGCGCTCACGAACTCGGGATAGCCGTCTTAGACATCTCCGACCACTGCGACGTCAACCGCGACGCCGAGCTCCACTGCTACGAGCGCAGTCTGGCTTCGGTAAGCGACGCGCTCCGCCTGAAGGCTGAATACGCCGGACGGATGAGGGTTCTCGCCGGCATCGAGGTCGGCAACGCGCACTGGAATCCCGCGCTCGCGGAAAAGTGCGTCTCAATCCCCGGGATCGACTGCGTCATCGGCTCGGTGCACAGAATAAAATACGACGGCGGGGTGCTTGTCACCTCGACCGCCGACTTCGGCTCGATGAGTCCGGAGCTGCTTTGCGCTCTGAACATAAAGTACTTCGAGGACATACTGCTGATGCTCGACACGCTCCACCCGGACATTCTCGCGCACCCCACATACATGTTCAGGTACATGGTGAATCACTGCCATGCCGACGTTTCTATCGCCGACTACAAGCCGTATGTCGACGCCTTCCTCCGCGGGATAATCTCCGGCGGGACGGCGCTTGAGCTCAACACCTCGATTGTCGCCGACCGTATCGAGCCCTACGACGTCTTTGTGCTCGAGCGCTACCATGAGCTCGGCGGAAGGCTTATAACCCTCGGCTCTGACGCGCACCGCCCCGACAGGATAGCGAACGGCTTCGCCACCGCCTTGAGGGAGCTTCTCAGAGTCGGCTTCACGCGTGTCTGCTCGGTTGAGGAGCGGCAATTCATCTCACATAAAATAATTTAAAGGAGATAACAAAATGGAATTGGAAGAACATGGAATGTCTCACGTTGACTTTTTCGGGAGAGGACAGTGGATGTCCCCGAACGTCGACGGCGTCACGCTCATCCGGCGTGATTTCAAAGCGAAGACAAACACGCAGGTCCGCACCGCGGAGCTCAACATCGTCGGACTCGGAATGTTCAGGGTCAAGATCAACGGCAAGTACATAAACGACAACCTGTACGGAACGCTTTCCACCGACTTCCACTTCAGCGAGAACGAGGTCTGCCACAAAAAGTTCGGCGAGGAGATCGGGCACAGAATCTATGTCAGCCGCTTCAATATAGCGCATCGGCTCAGGGCGGAAAACAACTGCATCGGCATCGAGCTCGCGCCCGGCTGGTACAAAGCCGGCTACACAAAGTACGGTCACCCGACCGACTACGGCGTGCCGAAGCTCTGCTTCAGACTGACGATCACCTACTGGGACGGCTCTGTGATAAAGATAAAGTCGGACGACAAGCTTCGCTGGCACAAGAGCAATATCGTGAAGCACTTCTTCTTCGAGGGCGAGGAGCACGATTACGACACGACAGACGTGAACGGCTGGGACAAATACGGCTACGACGACTCGGACTGGAAGCCGCTTGTGGTCTGCGACCGCCCCGAGACGCTGCTTCTGAAAGCGCCCAAGTGCCCGTATGACCGCGTGATACGCACGATAACCCCGAAGCTCATCGGCGAGTACGACGGCGGATTCCTCTACGACGCCGGCGAGAACATCACCGGCACTCCGGTGATCAAATGCCTCAAGGGCACAAAGCGCGGCGAGAAACTGACCTTCACCGTCTCGGAGCGTCTGCTTGACGGAAAGCTGGAGGATTACACGACGCACGGTCAGACCTCGTCCTTCATCACCGACGGCGACCGCAATCGCGAGCTTAAGCTCTCGTTCATGTGGAACGGCTTCCGGTATATCTGGGTTTCGGGCAACGCGAAGCTGAAGCGCGTCGATGTGATACACTCCGACATCGGGGTGACCTCGGGTTTCAGGTCGGACGACAGGGTGCTCAACTGGATATACGAGACCTACATAAGGACTCAGCTTGACAACATGCACTGCGGAATCCCGTCCGACTGCCCGCACCTCGAGAAGCGCGGATACACCGGCGACGGAGAGCTTGTCGGCGAATGCGGAATGCTGCTGCTCGACTCGGAAGCGTTCTACAGAAAGTGGATAGGGGACATCTCGGACTGCCAGGACAGAATCTCGGGACACGTGCAGTACACCGCGCCGTACATCCAGAGCGGCGGAGGACCCGGCGGCTGGGGCTGCGCGATTTCGGAAGTGCCGTACAGGTTCTGGAAGTACTTCGGAGACAAGGAGCTCGTGAAGTCGTTCATCCCGAAGATTGAGCTGTATTTCAGGTATCTCGAGAGCCACAGCGACGAACGCGGACTGGTTGTGTCCGATCAGAAGGGCGAGTGGTGTCTGGGCGACTGGTGCACGGCTGAGGATATAGCGATTCCCGAGCCCTATGTCAACACTTATTTCTACATAAAGACTATCGGACAGCTCATAGAGATCTGCGCCCTCACCGGCGACGAGAATCGGATAAATAAGCTGAACGCGCTCCGTGAAGAGAAGAAGGAAGCGATCATAAGCGCGTACTATGACGACAAGACCGGCGACTTCTGCGGCGGAGTCCAGGGAGCGAACGCCTTCGCGCTCGACCTCGGCATGGGTGATGAGAGAACGCTTGAGAATCTCGTGAAGAAGTACGGCGATGAGAACGAGGTCGGCTATGACACCGGAATATTCGGCACGGACATAGTGACAAGAGTGCTGTTCGAGCGCGGATACACGAACGAGGCGTACAGGCTTATGAGCTCTGAGAAGAAGTATTCGTTCGGAAGATGGATGAACGACGGCTGCACGACCTTCCCGGAGTACTGGACCTACAAGCGCTCGCAGAACCACCCGATGTTCGGCGCGGTGACGAAGTACCTGTTCACGAAGCTGCTTGGCATAGGACAGGAGACCGAAGGCTTCAGGAAGATTGTGATAGCGCCGCAGATACCCGACGGGCTCGACAATATCGAGGGCTTTGTCAAGGTGAAGACCGGAAAGATAGCGGTCGCGGTGAATCGCGTTGACGGTAAGGTGAAGTTCAGGATTGAGGTTCCGGAAAAGGCGCGGTTCGTGTATTGTGGCGCTGAGAGAGAGCTTGCGCCCGGTTCGAACGAATTTACTATGTGAAATAAAACATTATTTCATTATTCATTATTCATTAGCCGAAGGCGACTTCATTATTCAATATTCAAAAAAAAAACGTCGGCATGGCAGTGACAAAGGCATAACAGAACGGCTCGGGATTCAGTCTTCCCGAGCCGCTTGCTTTTCAAGTGAATAGTGAATAGTGATTAATGAATAATGAATAATACTTGATTGTAAAGCCTTATGGCTTTACAATCAAGACCACTTTACCAACATTCTCTCCGCGCTGGAGTATCGCGTGCGCCTCCTCTGCCCGCTGTACCGGCAGAACATTATAGATGACCGGCTTGATCATTCCTGCCTCGACCTTGCCCCAGACGTCGCGCACCAGCGTAGCCAGCAGCTCAGCCTTGAACTCAGGCGTTCTCGAGCGGAGCGTCGAGCCGATTATCCTCACGTTGCGGACGTAGATGTTCTTTAAGTCTATCTCGGTCTTTCTGCCCGCCAGAGCCGCGATCATTATCCATCTCGCGCCGTGCGACAGGTACTCGAGGCACTCGCCCATGTAGTCGCCGCCAAGGCAGTCGATAGCGATGTCGACCGGATGTCCGGCTTCGAGCTCTGCCTTCAGCACCTCGTGGATGTCCTCCTTCGAGGTATCGACGACGATGTCGGCGCCGGTCGCCCTGACCTGCTCAAGCTTTGACGAGTCGATTATCGTGGTGATGACGCGCAGACCGAACGCCTTCGCCATCGGGATTACGACCGACGCGAGTCCGGAAGCACCGGCGTTCATCAGCAGGGTCTCGCCCGCCTTCGCCTTACCCTCAATGAAGAGGTTCAGATAAGCGGTGGCGTAAGCCTCGGGCATTGCCGCCGCCTCGACGAGAGTTCTGCCCTTCGGAACCGGCATCAGCATATCGTACCTGACATTGGCGTACTCAGCGTAGCCTCCGCCGCCGAGGAGCGCGCAGACCTCGTCTCCGACCTTCCAGTCCGACTTCTCAGCCGCGACCCTGCCGACTTCCTTTATGACGCCGGATATTTCGAGACCCATCCACTCGGGACAGCCGGGCGGGGGCGGATAATCTCCCTCGCGCTGCATGAGATCGGCGCGGTTCAGCGCGGCGCAGTGTATCTCGACGAGGCAGTCCTCATCGCCGACGACCGGATCGGGCACGTCAGTCCAGACAAGCGACTTATCGGGGTTTACAAGAATAGCTTTCATGATTTTTCTCCTTCATTGATTGGTAAATATATTATACCATATTGACAAAGCTTTGTAAATGTGCTATAATGTCGATGTATATAACAGAAATGCTGATTTTACGGAGGTAAAGCATGAGCCGCAGGGAATACGTAAAACCGATCTGCATGAAGGAGATGACTCTCCGGCACTACACATCCGAGCGCGACGAGGAAGGAATCGAGGTGAGCGGGTTCATAGACCCGGCGATCTGCCTTGTGCTGCGCGGGAACGCCACTGTGACCGAGCGGGAGGAGACGACCTTCGGCGCTGGCACGCTCTTCTATGTCCCGGCTGGGAGAAACCGCACGCTGAGGCTCGACGGATACCGTTTCGAAGCCTATGTGGTGACGATAAAGAACAACTACCCCGAGGTGATGTTCGCCGACCACGCGTTGCAGGTTGTCGACGGAATCGGTACGGAAGACGCGCGGGATTACCTCTCGCGAATGGAGAGCCTGCTCTCGACCGGAAAGCACACCGACGCCGTGTCGGCGGTCGCGGTGTATTACAGCTTCTACGCGCGGATACTGCCGAACCTCCGCGAGGCGGACGGACCGAGACTGAACCCGGTGACGGTCAGCGCGATGGAGTATATAAAGGAGCACTGTGAAGAG
>CAKSOR010000002.1 GCA_934477985.1 uncultured Eubacteriales bacterium | reverse complement strand
TACGTAAAGCGCGGTCTGTAATTGTTTGTTTTGCAGGGGGGCGGGGAACCCTTTTAAGGAAAGGGTCCCCCGCCCCTCCGACACCTCTCCACCCTCCCTAAACCTTTTCAAACAGGGGGGGATATGGAGGTTTTTACTTTATGGACTGAGATTTAATTTGTGGAGTAATATTCTTTTGTCGGAGGATGCCTTTGTATTCGCCATCGGAACATTTGCCTGCTATCTCATATCCATGCTTCTCATAATAATCATTCAAAAACGGATTATTCTCCGCGCAGCCGAGCCGGACTACCGCTTTTTCAAGTCTGAGTTTATCCATATTTCATGCCACTTTAAGCGATAATATTATACCGCGGCAATGTGAGTATTTCAGCCTGTCTGTTCATGAAAAAATAACTTTTATCACGCCGATTTTACGCGTTTTTGCCTTGACAAATCGCTCACAAAGTGGTATAATAAAGTGTACGAAAAAGGGTACATGAAATTACTCCCGAAAGGCAGGTGCGCGTATATGGATCACGGTCGAAGTAGCTTACTTATTCGCAAAACGATGGATACAGTATTCGGCGCGCTGACTTGCGGCAGAGTTTTTGCGCGTGCCGGAGGGCTTTTCGCGCTCTGATTCCCGGTTTATACTGATTTTTTTCCACCGTTTGCGATCATTCGCGCCGGTGGATTTTTTATGCCCTTTTTCGATTGAATTTTAAATTGTGAGGTGAGATGAATGGACGCAGGAAGCGGCGGCGGTGCGAGTACACCGCGAGGGCGGAGAATATCTATGGCGATCGGCTTCTTGCGCCGTTCGCTCAGACTGACAGCCTGACGCCGTGCCGTCGGCTGTGATCCGCTTGAAACAGCGGTCTCTTGTGCCGTACTCTTCCGATGCTTTCTTTTCGGAAAGCAAAAAAATCAAACTTTCGGAGGTACGGAAAAATGAACAAGGTAAATGTAAAGAAATTCGCGGCAACCAAAGAGGCTTCGATGGCGAATGAGCGCCTGATCAGAGCCTCGCTCTACCCCGAGGACGAGCTGCTCGAGGGTTACAAGACCGGTGACAACGGGCTCGACGAGGCGTCGGTTGAAAAGTCCGTCGGCGAGTTCGGGCGCAATGTCATAACGGTCGGAAAGAAGAACCCGATCGCAAGACGTCTGGTCTCGGCGTTCATCAACCCATTCACGATCGTGCTTATGATCCTCGCGGGCATCTCGGTTTTCACCGACATCGTCTTCGCCGCGCCTGAGGACAAGAGCTTCGCGACGGTCGTGATAATCACGGTGATGGTCATGATCTCGGGCATTCTCCGCTTCGTGCAGGAGACGAGAAGCGGCAACATCGCCGACAAGCTAACCGGAATGATCCACACGACCGCGACGGTCATCCGCTCGGGCAAGCGTGAGGAGATCCTCATGGAAGATCTCGCGGTCGGCGACATTGTCCTGCTCTCGGCGGGCGATATGATCCCGGCTGACATGCGGATTCTCGACGCGAAGGATCTCTTCGTCAGCCAGGCGGCGCTCACCGGTGAGAGCGAGCCGGTCGAGAAATACGACTGGTCGCCTAACCGCAGGATGTCGACGACTGACATTCCGAATCTCGTCTTCATGGGCAGCAGCGTCGTCAGCGGCAGCGCGCGCGGAGTCGTCATCACGGTCGGAAACGACACGATGCTCGGCAGCGCGGCAAAGGCGCTAGATGTCAAGCCGCCGAAGACCACCTTTGAAAAGGGCGTGAACTCGGTCTCGTGGGTGCTTATCAGATTCATGCTGATAATGGTTCCGGTAGTTCTCTTCGTGAACGGATTCACAAAGGGCGACTGGATGCAGGCGCTGCTCTTCGCGATCTCGATAGCCGTCGGACTGACGCCCGAGATGCTGCCGATGATCGTCACGACCTCGCTCGGACGCGGCGCGAACGCCATGAGCAAGCACAAGGTCATCATCAAGGACTTAAGCGCCATCCAGAACCTCGGCTCGATGGACATCCTCTGCACCGATAAGACCGGCACGCTCACCAAGGACAAGGTCGTGCTCGAATACCATCTCAACGTCGACGGCGACGAGGACGACCGTGTCCTCCGCCACGCCTTCCTCAACAGCTATTTCCAGACCGGACTCAAGAACCTTATAGACCTCGCGGTCATCGAGCGCCAGGACGCGCTCGGCTCGAAAGAGCTCGTGAAGAAGTACTCCAAGGTCGACGAGATTCCGTTCGACTTCGAGCGCCGCAGAATGAGCGTTGTCGTAAAGGATCACGACGGCAAGACCCAGCTTGTCACCAAGGGCGCGGTCGAGGAGATGCTCAAGTGCTGCTCATACGCCGAGACTCACGGCGAGGTGAGACCTCTTACCGACGAGGTCAGAAAGTATGTTCTGAGGCGCTCCGACGAGCTCAACGACCGCGGAATGCGCGTCATCGCCGTGGCGCACAAGACCGACCCGTCGCCGGTCGGCAGCTTCTCGGTTGCTGATGAGCGCGACATGGTGCTCATCGGCTTCCTTGCTTTCCTCGATCCGCCGAAAGAGACGACCGAGGCGGCAATCAACGCGCTGCGTGAGTACGGAGTCAGAGTGAAGATTCTCACCGGAGACAACGAGAAGGTCACCTGCGCGATCTGCCGCAGAGTCGGTCTCGACGCCGACAAAATCCTCCTCGGCTCGGATATCGATTCGATGGACGACTCAAAGCTCGGCGAGCTCGCTGAGCACATCACGGTCTTCGCGAAGCTCTCGCCGGCTCAGAAGGCGAGGGTGGTAACGGTTCTCCGCGACCGCGGACACGCCGTCGGCTACATGGGCGACGGAATCAACGACGCCGCGGCTATGAAGGCGGCTGACGTCGGAATCTCGGTCGACACCGCCGTCGACATCGCGAAGGAATCCGCGTCGGTTGTCCTGCTCGAAAAGGATCTTATGGTGCTTGAGAAGGGAGTCATCGAGGGACGCAGAACCTACGCCAATATGATAAAGTACATCAAGCTCACGGCATCGTCGAACTTCGGAAACATGCTGTCGGTTCTCGCCGCATGCGCTTTCCTGCCGTTCCTGCCGATGGCTTCGATACACCTTATCCTCTTGAACCTCATCTACGACATCTCCTGTACGGCGATTCCGTGGGACAATGTCGATAAGGAATTCCTGCGTATTCCCAGAAAGTGGGACGCGTCGGACATCAGCCGCTTCATGCTGACGATCGGACCGGTCAGCTCGGTCTTCGATATCGCGACCTACCTCGTAATGTATTTCATCATCTGCCCGACCTTCACCGGCGGAGTCGTCTACTCAAAGCTCACCGACCCGGCGATGCGCGATCTCTATACCGCGGTCTTCCAGACCGGCTGGTTTGTGGAGTCGATGTGGAGTCAGACTCTCGTCATTCATATGATCAGAACTCCGAAGCTGCCGTTCATAAGAAGCCGCGCGTCGCTGCCGGTGACGGCGCTGACAGCGCTTGGAATCGCGGTTGTGACGGTAATTCCGTTCACGCCGATAGCAAAGCCGCTCGGACTTGACGCGCTCCCTGGAGTCTACTTCGCGTGGCTCGCCGGAATAGTCATCGGCTATATGTTCCTTGCGACGGTCGTAAAGGGGATTTATGTAAAAGTCAATGGAGAGCTGCTTTAAGCAATACATCACAAAAATTCTTGACGCGGTTAAGAACGGATTCCGGCGATAACGGCTTTGATAAAAGAGCTGCTCATCGCCGGTTTTTTTGCCTGACGCATACGCAATTTTTTTCGCTAAGTCAAAAAATATACTAAAAATTATTGACTTTTCGGATATACTGTGATATAATTATTGTGAAGACAGAATTTTTGACAAAAAATTCTGTAGCGGCGGAGAGATAAAATAACAAAGCGAAAGGACAGCCCGCAAAGGGCTGGGGAATTCCCCGGTAAAACACAATGAAACGCACACTGATGGTAATCCTTGCAATCATTCTCGTTTCCGCGCTTGCCCTCCCGCTTTTTGCCGCAGCTGATCGCGGTAAGGCGCTTATCGTCCACGGAGGCAGCGACTCTGTCGGAGCTGGCGATAAAGCCGTCGGAGAGCGCCTGAAAGGACTCGGATTCAGCACGATCGACTATGCGTACGCGAAAAACACGACAGAGAATTCCGCGGAAGGTTATTCGCTCGTCTTCATCGGCGAGTCGGTCATGTCGGCTGATGTCGATAAGAAGTTCACCAACGCGACTTGCTTCGTTATCTGCGGCGAGCCCGGACTCTGGGACGAGCTGCTGATCGGAAATTATGATTCCCAGTATGATACCAAGCCCTACAAAGGAAAATATATCGTGAAGAACGATATCGTGAAATCCGGACTCAAGCAGTTTGACGGATTCACGAAGGATGCAACTCCGGGCTTCCTCAAGGAGTGGAAGGACGGCGTTCAGGTCATAGTTGAGAACGAAAACGGAGCGCCCGCTGTTACGTATGCTCCCAAGGGCGCAAAGATGTTCGACGGCTCGAGCGCGGCAGGCGCCAGAGCCACGATCTTCTGCCGTGAGCAGTCCGCGGCGGACTTCACGGCGGATTCCTGGAAGATGTTCGACGCGCTTGTTAATCTGGCTGTGCCAGAGCCCAAAAAGGCAGACACCGGCAAGGAGATTTCCCCGTCAACCGGTGACCCGGTCACAATCATCACGGCTCTTTCGGCGCTGACAGTCGGCGGTTTCACGCTGCTTCTCCGCAAAAAGAACGGATAACAGACTCAGTTATATTCACATCCGGCACTGAGAGTCAACAATCAGCGTTAGCGCAAAGTTAACGCTGATCAGAGGCTGCTTTCGCATGAGAAGCCGACTTCTTTTTTGCAAAAGCCCGGATTGTTCAGTCTATCCATAGCGTAAAGTATCCGGTAAATATCTCCGACCGCAAAAAACGGCGTCCGCGCGGATTCGCGCGGACGCTTGTTTATTTTTAGTGAACCGATCCCTGTTCCCGCGCGTCGGATTGACAGTGCGGGGACAGAGCTGCCAAAATGGCGATTACTTCATCGGAACAACAGCGCCGGCGTAGTTGTTGGTGATGTAGTCGGCGATGGTGTCGGAGGTAAGGACTTCCTTAAGAGCCTGGATCTTGGGGAGGTTCTCGTTGCCTTCCTTGACGACGAGAATATTGACGTACTCCTGCTTGATTGCGAGCGAGTTGGAGTCCTCGGTAGCTATCGCGTCAGCGATCTTCAGACCCGCGGAGATAGCGTAGTTGCCGTTGATGACCGCGCAGGTGACCTCATCCAGGACGGACGGGAGAAGAGCGGCTTCCATCTCGTTGATCTGGATGTTCTTCTTGTTCTCGACTATGTCCTTCTTGGTCGCGTTGATGCCTACGCCGTCAGCGAGCTTGATAACGCCGTTCTCAGCGAGGAGAAGGAGCGCGCGCGCCTCATTGGTCGGGTCGTTCGGAACAGCTATGGAATCGCCGTCCTTGAGCTCGGAGAGCGACTTTATCTTGCTCGAGTAGACGCCGAAGGGCTCGTAGTGGACGTTCGCGATGTTGACGAGGTGAGTGCCGTTTTCCTTATTGAAGTTGTTGAGGTAGTTGATGTGCTGGAAGTAGTTGGCGTCGACCTCACCGTCCTCGGTAGCGGTGTTCGGCGTGATGTAGTCGTCGACGACCTTGATCTCGAGGTCATAGCCTTTTTCCTTGAGGAGCGGCTTGCACTGCTCGAGAACCTCAGCGTGAGGAGCGGAGGTTGCCGCCACGGTAATGGTTTTGTCATCAGACTTGCTGCCGCCGCAGGAGGTGATGCCGAGCGCGAGAACGCCCGCTAAAATGAGGGAAAGTACTTTTTTCATGATATTTATCTCCTTTTGATAAATTATTTGTTTCTGATTCTTTTATCGCATTTTTTCGCGATGAAATTGAGCGACTCCTGCATGATCTGCACGAGCACTATGAGAAGCAGCGACGAGATGTACATCGCCGGCTTGTTGAAACGGTAAAGTCCGTACTGAATCGCCATCTGTCCGAGTCCGCCGCCCGCGATGAGGTAGGTCATCGGCGTGTAGCCGAGAATCGTCGTTATCGCGATAGCCGAGCCGACAATCAGCGACGGCTTTGCTTCGGGGATCAGCACCTTCATGATGATCTGTAGATTGTTCGAGCCCATTGACTGCGCCGCCTCGATGACTCCGCGGTCAACCTCGCGGAAGGACGACTCGATCATTCTCGCCACAAACGGCGCCGCCGCGATGACTAGGTAGACAATGAACGCGTTGTCGCCGATCTTCTTGCCGACAAGGAGCTTTGCGACCGGCTGCGTCATGACGAGCAGGATGACGAAGGGAATCGAGCGTATGATGTTGACTACCACTCCGACCACCTTGTTGACCGGAGAGTTCGGGAAGATGCCCGACTTGTCCGTGCCGTAGAGCAGCACGCCGAGCGGAATTCCGATGATGTAAGCGAGGAGCGTTGAGATAAGCGTGATCTTCAGCGTCGTGAATATCGCCGCAATATAATCAGCCGCGGTTATCATTTCGCCACCTCCTCGTAAGTGTAGTTCTTTGAATCAAGATAGCGCGTTATGCGCTCAGCCGCCGAGGTGTCCTCCGGAAGCTGCAAGAGCATCTGTCCGAACGCCTTGCCGCCGATGTCCTTCGTGTCAGCGCCCATAATATTGACCGCCGCGCGGCATTCAAGGCAGATATTCGCGACGACCGGCTCGAACGACGACTGTCCGTCGAAGACCAGTCTTATTATCCGTCCGCCGGTGAAGTGAGCTGTCGCGCCGCCCTTCGGAAGTATCAACTCGCGCGCGATTTCGGATTTCGGCGAGAGGAAGACCTCCTTGACGTCTCCGGTCTCGGCGACGTTTCCGTGGTCGAGCACCGCGACGCGGTTGCAGATCTGCTCGACGACCTTCATCTCATGCGTGATGATTATCACGGTAACGCCGAGCTTTTCGTTGATCTCCTTGAGGAGCGCGAGTATCGATCTCGTTGTGTTCGGGTCGAGCGCTGAGGTAGCCTCGTCGCACAGAAGAACCTCCGGGTCGGTCGCGAGAGCTCTGGCGATCGCCACGCGCTGCTTCTGTCCGCCGGATAACTGCGCCGGGTAGGAATTCATCCGGTCGGAGAGCCCGACGATACCCAAGAGCTCCTTCGCCTTCTCAATCCGCTTTGCCTTCGGGACGCCCGAAATCTCCATCGGGTAGCAGACGTTTTTAAGCGCCGTGCGTTGCGAGAGAAGATTGAAGCCCTGGAAGATCATTGTGATCTTGCGCCGCTTTTCGCGGAGCGCGGCGGGCGAGAGGGTGCAGAGGTCGACTCCGTCGAAGAGAACCTCTCCCTCAGTCGGACGCTCCAGAAGGTTTATGCAGCGCACAAGAGTGGATTTTCCCGCGCCCGACAGACCGATTATTCCGAAGATGTCGCCCTTTTCGATTTTCAGCGAGACATTGTTAACGGCTTCGACCGTGCCGGTCGTCGTCGCGAAATGCTTGCTTACGTTTTTAAGTTCAATCAAAATGTTTTCTCCTTTGGGGTAAATAAAAGTCCGGGACGCGTTGATTTTGCTCCCGGACTGAGTGATCGGTATGGCAAAAAGCCAATGAGATTACCGCCGAAGACCCGGCGGATGGTTTCAGCGTTAAAAGTGTACGCCGAAAGAACTCCCGACAGAACTCGTCCGGGAGCGGAGCATTCGACCGCATCTGAAGTTGGCGCGCAGAAGTATCTCAAAATAATTTGCCATGATCAAATCCTCCTTACTTAGTATGTATATATTCTATCACAGAAAGTCGATTCTGTCAATAGTCAGACTGCACAAAATTATCGGGCGATTTTATGCAATCTGCCGGTGATTATTCCTTGCCGTCCCAGCAGTAGGTGCAGAGATGCTCCTTCGGGATGCCGACCGACTCCAGAAGATCGTCCAGACGGTGGAATCTCAGCGACGTGAAGTTCATCTCCTTGCGGATCTCCTCGACCATACTTGCGTACTCGGGCGTGTCGGGGTCAGAGTAGAGTCCGAGCTTTTTGTTCGCGGCTTCCTCGCTGCCTTCGAGTTTCAGGATGACGCGGCGGGCTATGAGATCCATCTCGCTGGTGCTGCGCGAGAAGTTGAGGTACTTGCAGCCGTACATTATCGGCGGGCAGGCTGGGCGGATATGCACTTCCTTCGCGCCCGACTGGTAGAGGAACTCGGTCGTCTCGCGGAGCTGTGTGCCGCGGACTATCGAGTCGTCGATGAGGAGTAGCTTCTTGCCGCGGATAAGCGCGTCGATCGGGATGAGCTTCATGCGGGCGATGAGATTGCGCTTCGACTGAATGGTAGGCATGAAGGAGCGCGGCCAGGTCGGCGTGTACTTGATGAAGGGGCGCGCGAAGGGAATGCCGGAGGCGTTCGCGTAGCCTATCGCGTGAGCCGTTCCGGAATCCGGGACTCCGGCGACGATGTCAGGCTTAACCTCATCGGTGTCGCGCTTCGCGAGCATCGCGCCGCAGTTGTAGCGCATCTGCTCGACATTGACGCCCTCATACGACGAGGTCGTGTAGCCGTAGTAGACCCAGAGGAAGGTGCAGATACGCATCTTCTCGGTCGGCGGGAGCACGGTCTCGCATGAATCCGCCGTGATGAACACGACCTCGGAGGGACCGAGCTCGCGGTAATCGGTGTAGCCGAGATTCAGGTAGGCAAAGTTCTCAAACGACGCGCAGAAGGCGTCGGCTTTCTTTCCTATGACGATCGGCGTGCGTCCGAGGCGGTCGCGCGCGGCGTAGATTCCCTCTGAGGTGAGGACGAGCATCGTTATCGAGCCGTCTATGAGCGTCTGAGCGTAGCGGATGCCCTCTGGGATCGAGTCCTTCTGTGTGATGAGCGACGCGACGAGCTCGGTTGGGTTGACGTCTCCGCCGCTCATCTCTAAAAAGTGCGTGTAGCCCTTGTCGAAGCAGAGCTCGATGAGCTTGTCGATATTATTTATCCGTCCGACCGTCGTTATCGCGAAGTTGCCGAGGTGCGAGCGGACGATCAGCGGCTGCGGCTCGCTGTCCGAGATGCAGCCGATGCCCGAGTGACCGGACATCTCGGTGATGTCATTTTCGAATTTTGTTCTGAACGGTGAGTTCTCGATATTGTGAATCGAGCGCTGAAAGCCCTTTTCCGGGTCATAGACCGTGAGACCGCCGCGTCTCGTTCCGAGGTGCGAGTGGTAGTCCGTACCGAAAAAAAGGTCAAAAACGCAGTCCCCTTTGGAGACCGCTCCGAATAATCCTCCCATTATTTTGCCTGTCCTTTCCTGTCAGCAATTGAAGTACCGTGATAAAATGATCACGGCAGCAATTATAAGAGTGTGAAGCGTCAGCGCCAGCGGGACTAAGAGGACGAACTTCGTGTGCTGCGTCTTGTGTCTTAAAAGCTGCATTCCGAGAAAAGCGCCGAGAGAGCCGCCGAGAAACGCGGCTCCGATGAGCCTGGCTTCGGGGATTCTCCACGCGCCGTGCTTTGCCTTTACCTTGTCGGCGGCGTACATTATGAAGGCGATGAGATTCACCACTCCAAGATAAATAAGGAACGCGAGCCGGTATTTCACGATGAACGCGACGACAGCTTCAAGTATGTCCATAATCTTTCTCCGAGACGTTGTAATAGATGTGTTCGAGAACCCGCCTTGATTTGGTACGCTGAGGTCGGGTTATCGAACGCGTCTATTTTAATTATATCACAAACAGCCTCAAAAATCAAGTCACAAATATGAATTTATCCTGCACAGCGGCAAAAAGCCGCCGATACCGTCCCGCGGCGGTCTGACAGAATGGCGCACCACGCGGCGCGGCGCGGCATAATATGCGAAAGGGAGAATTATTTGAAGGAAGGTCACGCTATGAAAAAGAAAAAAATCGCCGTGATCGGCGGAGACGCCAGAATGATCGCGGCTGCCGAATATCTCGGCAAAGCGTATGAGATCGTGCTCTGCGGCTTCGACGGAAGGGAAGGCGGGAACGGAGTTGTCGACCTGCTCTGCTGCTCTGGAAGCGCCGAGCGGCCCGGTCCGCTCGACGGATTCACGCTCGCCGAAACGCCTTACGAGGCGCTCTGGGACTGCGAGGCTGCGCTCCTGCCGCTCCCGGCGCTGTCTGGAGGCGACATCGCGACGCCTTTTTCAGACAAGCCAATAAGCCGCGCCGGGCTGATCGAAGCCATGAAACTGCGCGGGGTGAAGAAGCTGTTCGGCGGAATGCTCGGTGAGCTCGCCGATGAGTGCCGCGCCGCCGGAATAGAGACGGTCGACTACTTTGAACTCGAGGAGTTCGTCACGGCGAACGCGCTCCTGACCGCCGAGGGCGCGGTCTTCACGGCGATGGAGGAGCTTAAAGTCTCGCTCCACGGCTCAAAGGCGCTTGTCGTCGGCAACGGACGGATCGGAAAGCTGCTCGCGTCGAAGCTCGACGCGCTGCGCGCCGACGTCACGGTCGCTGCCAGAAAGCCGGCAGACATCGCGATGATACGCGCCGCCGGGCTGAAGACCGCCGACTCGCGGAACCTCGGCGAGCTCCTTGAGAGCGAGCGCTTCGAGGTCATCTTCAACACCGTCCCGGCGCTCGTCTTTGACCGCGATACGCTCGGAAAGGTCGACCTGAAAACGCTTATCATCGACCTCGCGTCAAAGCCGGGCGGAGTCGACATCGCGGCGGCGGGAGCGCTCGGGCGGCGGGTGATCTGGGCGCTTTCAGTTCCCGGACGCTACGCGCCGGTAAGCGCCGGAAGGGCTATCGGAGAGGTTTTAATGGAAGGGAGTCTCATATGAAGATAGCATACTGTCTCTGCGGGTCGTTCTGCACGCTCGCAAAAGGAATAAAGGAGCTCGAAAAGCTGGCGTCGGCGGGGCATGAGATCATCCCGGTGATGAGCCGGTGCGCGTATGAGACCGACACACGCTTCGGCAGCGCGCACATGTTCAGGGAGCGGATAGTCTCGGCGGCTGGGCGCGATATAATCCACACAATCGCCGGCGCCGAGCCGATCGGACCGGTCATGAAGCCGGAGCTTACGATAATCTCGCCCTGCACCGGCAACACGCTGGCAAAGCTCGCGAACGGAATTACCGACACGCCGGTGACTATGGCGGCGAAATCAACGCTCCGGCGCGATATTCCACTCGTGATAGCGCTGGCGACAAACGACGCGCTCGGCGCGAATCTCGCGAACATCGCCATCATGCGCAACCGCAAGAACATACATTTCGTGCCGATGGCGATGGACGATCCCGAGAACAAGCCGCACTCGCTCGTCGCGGATTTCGGAAGGATCGGCGAGATCATAGATAAGCTCTGAACTCGCCCGGAACGCGGTCACTCACGTTCGTCCGCGCCGCGGAAATACTCGGACGGCGAGATCCCGGTCTTCTGTCTGAACCGCCGCGAGAAGTAGCAGTAATCGCCGAAGCCGACCGCCTCGGCGATCTCCGAGAGCCTGAGCCGCGAGTTGCGGTAGATTGTCATGGCTCGTTCGAGCCGGTAGTTCATGAGATAATTCGAGAAGGCCTGGTCGAAATTCTTCCTGAACAGCGCGCAGAAATAGGTTTTGCTGTAGCCGAGTATATCGCTGACCGACGCGGTCGTGACATCACCAGCGTAATTGTCGTCGATGTACCTCGACACGCGCTTAATGAAGTCAATGTCGCGGCGGGTCTCGCCGTCGTGTAGTCCGATCTTCGAGAAGATGACCGCCGTCATCCGGCAGAGGAGCGAGACCGCCATCAGGTCGTCGGCTTCGGTCTCGCGCGGGAGAGCTCCGAGTTCGTCCATAAGACCGCCGAGCTCGGCGGCGACCGGGTCGGACGCGCGGACTACTTTCCTGAACCGCAGCTTCCCGCTCTCGAGCGAGGCAATCCTGTTCGAGACGGCGGAACCGCTTCCGGCAAGGCAATCTGTATCGAAGACAAGATAGCGGTACTCGACGTCGTCATCCTTGTCGAACTGCGCCGTATGCGGCTCAAACGGGTCGATAAGCATAAGATCGCCCGGGCGGAGGACGATGTCCTCGCCGTCGAGATTGACGAAGAGAGTTCCGCGTGTCATATACAGAAGCTCGGGTTCTTCGTGATTGTGGAGAGTTATCGCTTCAAAGCGGTCGTCCGGGCGCTTGGATTTTTCCCAGAAGAGGTCGCTGAAATCAGGCTCGATTCTCTCTCTGAAATTGAAATGGTAGAGCTCAGTGCAGTATTTTACACTGCGGTATTTTCCGAGATGTGCGTTCATCATTGTCCCATACCTCCTTTGCGTAATAATTATACCACATGAGCGTGAAAAAGTCAATATCATAATCGGGGACAAGAAAAACTTAATCAGGTATCTTGCGCGTCTGGTGCTTTAATGGTATAATAGAAAAAAAGCAGGAGGCAACAATCATGAAACGGAAAATATCATTTCTAATGGCGCTTCTAATCTGCGCCTCAGTCTTCCAGTCCTGCGGCGGCGAGACTGGCGGAACTGACACCGAGATAAAGAACGAGACCACGACGCGGGTCTCCGAGACGACCGATTACCTCGACACCTTAGGCGAAAAGGACTTCAAGGGCGCAACCTATAAAATAGTAGCCGAACGGAGCGACAGCTACATTCCGATACTTAACATGGAGTGCGGCGAGATCACCGGTGAGGTCATCAACGACGCGCAGTACAACCGCGACCGCTATGTCGAGAACCGCTACAACGTCGTCATCGAGTATCCCGAGACGGCGAGCGGCGACCAGAGCGCGGTCTACGTTACCTCGCTTATGGCGGGCGACCCGATCGGAGACATCTACGTCGACGCTTTGCAGGAAAAGGACGGGCGCATGACGACCGTCTTCAACAACGGACTGCTGACGAACCTGCTCGACGTCCCGTATCTCCAGCTCGACAAGGAGTGGTGGAGCCGCCTGATGTACGATAACCTCGCGATCAACGGCAAGATGTTCTACACCTCGGGAGACCTAGCGCCGTTCACCTACATCGGACCTGGCTGCGTCTACATGAACCTCACGGTCGCGGGAAACTACGGCATCGACGAGAACGACCTCTACAAGAAGGTCTATGATGGCAAGTGGACGATGGATGTGCTCTATTCGCTGACCAAGGACGCCGACAACGACCTGAACAACGACGGCAAGCTCGACGCGCTGAACGACTTCTTCGGCGTGGTCAACGAGAGCAACGCGCTGACCTCGACGATGCTGCTCGCGACGACCGGAGTCAAGCTCTCGGAGTACAACAATAAGACCGGCAGGCTCGAGGTCAACCTCGGAACGCAGGAGGTAGTCGACAAGATCGACGCTCTCGCGAAGATGTTCCAGAACATTGACAACGCCGGAGACAATACTAATTTCTTCGACAAGAACTTCAAGCTCGACCGGTCGATATTTGCGATACATTACGTAGAGTCGGCGCTGAGACGTTTCCGCGACATGAAGAGCGACTACGTGATCTATCCGATGCCGAAGTACAGCGAGGATCAGGAGAGCTACGTGTCGTTCATCAACCCATGGGTGAAGGCTTTCATCGCGATCCCGATCGTACAGGACGACATCGAGAAGACCGGCTTCATCACCGAGGTGCTCGAGTACAAGTCGGTGCAGGATGTGCGTCCGGCGATCTACGACGTCACGCTGAAAGGCAAGGCGATCAACAACGAGGACAGCATAGCGATGCTCGACCTGATTTTCTCGACGACCTATATCGACTACAACGCGGTGTACAGATTCGGTGGAGTGCTCGACGCGGTCAACCAGTCGATATTCCAAGGCGCGCCTTACGCGTCGGCGTATGAGGCATGCAAGAACAAGACCGAAGCTGACCTCGACGAGTTCATGCAGAGATTCGAATAATCGCAAACAAAGAATCCCGCTCCGGCGGGATTCTTTTTGTTCATCGAAGGTTTACAAATCGAATTTCATCAAAGTTCTTGACAAACAACTGTATTACTGCTATAATACAGATAAAGGAGGGATGAGCCGATGCCGATAGAGTTCGAAAAACTGAATGACACCGAGCCTGTGCACGTCCAACTCACAAGGCAGATAAAGGACCGCATAGCCTCGGGGAGATTGAGGAATGGCGACGCGCTGCCGTCCCGTCGCGAGCTCGCCGCGGCGCTCGGAATAAACCCGAATACAGTCCAGAAGGTCTATAAACTCCTCGAGGACGAGGGACTCGTCGGAACGGTTCAGGCGTCGCACAGCGTCGTGACCGCGTCTGACGGTGATGTCGAAAGGCTCAGACGCTCAATGGCTCTTGAGAGCGCGGAGAATTTCGCACGGAGGATGAAGGAGCTCGGACTCGACTTCCGCGAGGCGGTCGGGCTGCTCGGCGAGAGCTGGGATAAATGACTGTGTTATCACACTGATACAGGAGGGGAACAAAATGAAAAAACTCGAAAAGGGGATGCTTGTCGTGGGCTTTCTGTCGCGCGGGATGTTCATACCCGGAATCATAGTCTCGATTTTACTTATCGTTACAAATTACATACTCGTCTCGGTCGGACATTTCGGGTACTGGCAGCTGCTGTCGGAGATTGTCAGCGGCTCGGGAATGCAGATCGCCTACACCGCGGCGGTCGTTGTGGTGATGGCGGCGCTCGCTGCGGTCATCGCCTCGCGCTGGATCGGCTCGAAGTCGATGATCACGCTCTCGATGCTCCCGACCGGCAGAATGTGGATCTTCGCCGGATGGGTCTTCGGTGGCACAATCGCGCTTCTGCTGCTCGCCGCGGCGATGAACTTCTCGGTAAATATCGCCGAGGTCGTCCTCCGTGATAAAACGGCGCTGAAGGCGTCGCAGGGAATATACGTCTACACCGAGCCGAACGCGCTTTGGTACACCTACGTGAGAGTCGGATTCCTGTCCTGGGTCTGCCCGGATGATTTCAACAGTTGGGTGCGCTTTGCACTGGTAACGGTCGGAGCGCCGATCGTGACGGTACGCGCGACGCTGGGATTCTTAGCCAACCGTCCGTTCTCATCGCTGCTTTCACTCGGATGCTACATCCTGTCCTGCGTGCTTATGACATCCGACGCCGGAGTAACCAACTTTTTCACGCTTATCGTCGTGATAATCGCGGTGATACGCGCATACGGACTTCTTAAAGAGGGGGAGACGATATGAAAATAAAGGCACTTATTCCGCTCGGAGCGCTACTGACAGCGTCGGCGCTCGCGGTCTCGGGCATGTCGAACGGCTGGCGGCGCGACGACTTTATTGTGACCTTCGACGACTGCGGCGGACTTCTGTCCGACATCAACATCAGCGGAGCCGTTTTCTCGCACGGGGACTACCCAAATACCCCGGACAAACTCAGAATCAGCTTCGACCTGAACGGCGGCGAGACCGTCGCGGCGGAGGTCGCCAAGTGCGCCGATGAAGAATCACGCTTTAACTACGGCGTGTCTGGCCCGGAAGGCGAAACGGAGCTCAGCCTGTGCTGCCGCGTCTCGCTCCCCGACGACGCCGTGTTATCCGACAAAAACGTCAGGTACGACAAGGACGGCAGGGCGATAATGCCAGACAACGAGCACGCGATACTCTTTTCCGACCGTATCGGCTATGAGCTCTACCTGACCGATTTCATGCGCAGGCGCTACGCCGACTTCGGCGGAGTCAACATCCTGAAAGCCGACGACAAGGACGGTTTCCGCGTCATGCTGACTCCGGCGCGCACCGCGGTCTACGACGCCGACCGGAAGAGCGCGACCTATCTTTTCAGCTCCGACCCGAAATTTTATCACTATGAGCCGGCGACGCTCCTGTGCGACATCAATCTCACTGAGAAAATAGACGACAATCTCGCCTACATCGAGTCGGTCGACGACGGGATAGTATGGTTCGTGAACCCGATCACGAAAATGGTCAGCCACCGTGACGCCGAAGGCAAGGTCACCGGGCTCTTCGCTCTGAACCCCGACCGCGAAGTGAAGATGCTCGTCGGCGAAAAGGATACGGTTGCGATAGCGACATACGACGAGGAGAACATCTATCTCTCGGTGGACAATTCGCAGGAGTACGTGATAAAACGCGGGAGCTACGACATGCAATATAACACAGATATGTACGCCGACATCTCAAACGGCATGGCGACCTTCTTCGTGAGGCAGCATGACTCCAAAGGCTCATCCATGCGCTACATCCTGATGGACAAAAACGGTCTTGTCACCGAGTGGGAGCCGGAGCCGATCCGCAACTATATCGACAGCTTCCAGCTCTACGGATATAGCTGGATGCGGAAATTCGACACCTACTTCGACGGCGAGAGGTTATATCTGCTTGAGGGCGCGTTCTATTCTCTCAGCTCTCCCGAGAACCGCTTTGACTCAAGCCGCGACGAGGCTTACGGAAAATACGGCGGGGCGCTGACCGGAGAATTCGTCCGCGTTTCAATACTCGGAAGGGACGGCGTGATAGCCGAGCGTCTCGCGCCGCTTAAAGTAAATGTCTCGCGCGGTACAATGCACAAGACCGTCACCCTGAAGATCGGAGGCAGATCATGATAAAATGCTCCTCACTGACAAAATACTACCGCAGCTCAATCGGGCTCGAGAAGCTTGACATCGAGATAGACGACGGCGAAATTGTCGGGCTCTTCGGCGTGAACGGCGCGGGAAAATCGACGCTTTTAAAGCTGATCGCCGGACTCATCCTCCCGACCGAGGGCAGCATCGAGATCGACGGCAGACAGCCGCGCGAGCTGCGCCCTGAGATCGCCTACGTAACCGAGGCGGGCAGCTATTTCCCGTCGCTTGACGCGGAGGGTCACGCGAAATTCCTCGCCGATTTCTACCCGGCTTTCAATCTCGAGCGCTACAAGAAGCTCGTGAAGTTCTTTGAGATTCCGACCGACAAAAAAGTCCGCGCGATGTCGAAGGGACAGCGCGCGAAGCTCGAGATGACTATCGGATTTTCAAAGGGCGCTAAAATAATCCTGCTCGACGAGCCCTTCCTTGGAACTGACGTCGTCACGAAGAGTGATTTTCTTAAATCCGCGGCGATGCTGCTCGACGGCGAGACGCTGATAATCGCGACGCACGACATCGATGAAATCGAGAATTTCATCGACCGCGCCGTGATAATCGAGCACGGCAGGCTGGTCGCCTACCGCTCGGTCGACTCAATACGCGCGGACGGCATGTCGGTCGCTGATCTCGTCGCAATGACGGCACGCAAAGACCCCCGGGATGAAATCGATCTCGCATGAGCCGCGTCAGCAGAAGGAGGATTTCGGTTTCTCGCACTGAGCCGAGCTGCGCGCCTCGCTCGGAGTCTTCCCGGTGATCGCGCGGAAGGTGCGCGTGAAATACGAGAGATTCTCATACCCGACCGACCGCGCGATTTCGCCGACAGTCGCAGATGTGCCGCGCAGCTGACGTTCAGCCTCGCGGCAGCGCAGATCGTTTATATACCTGACGACTGTGTACCCGGTCTCGTTCCGGAACTCGCGGCAGAAATAGTATTTGCTGACCGAAACGCTCGCGGCGATCTCGTCGACCGTCATCGGGCGGGAGAGATTCGAGCTTATGTAGCCGATCGCGCGGCGAATCGCGTCGCTGGCGCTGCCCTCGCCCCGTGAATTCGCGGAGGCGCGGCTGTGCGACCACCCGCGGCAGAGATATACCGCGAGCGCGAGTATCGAAGCCTTGACGCCAGCCGCCGCGAAGCTCTGCTGTGAGCTTATCTCCCCCGCGGCGCTTTCAAACAGTTCTCTCGCGCGCACATCGGTGACGACGCAGTCAAAGGTCAGCGCAGCCGCGTCGATGTTGTTTTCGGCAAGGAACCCGCTGTCGATTATAAGGCACTCGTAGTCGGCAGCCGCTTCGGTCGGGATCGAGTGAAGCGAGTTCGACGGGAATATCGCAAGGTCTCCGGGAGCGGCGTCATAAGCCGTCCGGTCGCAGACGACGTGACCGTTTGAGTGAAAGCAGAGTATTTCGATGTTCTCGTGCCAGTGCGGCGGGAAGTAATTCGCGTGCCTGCGCGGGTGGTAAATGACCGGGCGCGCCGGGTCGAGAACTATGTGTTTTTCGTAGTAGATTTCCGACATGTATTCCTCCGCAGAGCAATATTGTGTTAAAGTTCGGCAATATATACTATTGCAAATCCTCAAAATATATTATATAATAAAACTGCGTGTAATTCAAGTATATGACAAGAAAATTTACAAACAGCAATATATTACAATATATTACAAGGAGGAAAAAGCAATGTACAAGTTCCCAATCGGCGGAATGGTTGAGTCCTTCCGTCTTCCAACACGTGAAGCCATAAAGAAAGCGGCGTCGCTCGGTCTGGACGGACTCCAGATGTACGCGACCAGCGGTGAAAACGCTCCCGAGAATCTCTCGGGTGAAAAGGCAAAGGATCTCCTCGCGTTCGTCAAGGACAACGGGCTGAAGTTCTCGGCGCTCTGCGGCGACCTCGGACGCGGCTTCGGCAACGCCGAGCTCAACCCTGAACTTATCGAAAAATCCAAGCGCATCCTCGATCTCGCAAAAGAGCTCGAGTGCGATATAGTCACGACTCACATCGGCGTCGTCCCCGAAGACCCGGAGCACGAGCGCTACAAGATCATGCAGGCTGCCTGCCACGAGCTCGCTGAATACGCGGACAAGCTCGGCTCGCATTTCGCGATCGAGACCGGACCTGAGACCTCGGCGACCCTGAAGAAGTTCCTCGACGGACTCGGCTCGACCGGCGTCGCCGTCAACCTCGACCCGGCAAACCTTGTCATGGTCACCGGAGACGACCCGGTCGCCGCCGTCCACAATCTGAAGGATTACATCGTCCACACCCACGCGAAGGACGGCAGAATGCTCGTCAAGGGCAATCCCGAGTACATCTACAGAGTCGTTCACCCCGTTCCGGCGGAGGTTCAGGGCATAAGGTACTACGAGGAAGTTCCGCTCGGAACCGGCTCGGTCGACTTCCCGAAGTATCTCGCGGCACTCGAAGAGGTTGGCTACAGAGGCTATCTCACGATCGAGCGCGAGGTCGGAGCTGATCCGGCGGGCGACATCGCGAAGGCGGCTGACTTCCTTCGCGGCATAATCAACGCGTAAATTCATGGAGGAAAATAAAATGGCAAAGCTTAAAATTGGACTCATCGGCGCGGGCAACATCGCTCACGCGCATCTGAACGCTTACAGAAAGAACCCTAACGTCGAG
>CAKSOR010000001.1 GCA_934477985.1 uncultured Eubacteriales bacterium | reverse complement strand
GGGTGAGTGCGCGTCTCAATCCTTCGCTCGAACACCGGCGCTTTCGGGTCGGTTATGTCGATGATTTCGACGACGCCGTTCACGCGGTTGAGGAGCGCGAGCTTATTTTCGCAGACGAAGGGCTGTCCCTTGAGTCTCGCGCCGGGGCAGGGGATCGGATCGGGGAGGTTTGTGATGCTTGTCGGGTCGTCGAGATACCAGTATTTGGCGTTGAAGATGAGTATCAGTCCGCCTTTGCAGCCGTCCGCGCCCTCCTCGATCGGGCAGGTCTCGGCACGGAGACTGAACTCAGTCCGCGCAAATCCGTTCTCCTTGAGAAGGAGTGCGGGGCCGCCCGAAAGCGAGAGCGTGACCGGATATTCCCCGGCGGGATGCCGCGCGATATGACGGTGGTACAGGAGTCCGACTGACAGCGGCTCGCCGACTTTGCTCAACGCGTTTCCGGTCAGCTCAAGCGCCTGAACGAACGTGCTTCCGAGCTGTGCCGCTATGTACTTTCCGCAGTCGACTATCTCGCGCACCGGGCGCAGTGGTTCGGCGTCAAGTCTTGAGAGCTCGGTGAGGTCGGGTGAATAGACCGCCGTGCCTTCGCCGTTCTCGGCTGTGATGATTAGTCCGTTCTTCGCGATTATGTCAAGGCACGCGCCTCTGGTCGCGAACTTGTTCTCGCCCGACTCGTCACGGACGATGATTCCGTCGTCCCCGGCGGCGATGAAAAGCCTGCCGCCGAGCTTCGCGAAGGAGTGATACTGTCCGGCGCGACCGGGTTTTTCGGGAAAATTCACCTTTGCCGAGGGCTTTGAGAGTTTGCCGCCGACTCCGCGCGCTATTGTGACTCCGGTCTCGCCTGCCGCGCAGACAAAGCCGTCGATGAGCGTCGCTCCGGTTATCGCGTGGCGTCTTAACTGTATCGACGGCGGAGTCGGGTTCTGCCGCCCGAGCATCGGAAGGCGGAAATTCTTCGAAAAGCGCGGATGCCGGATGTCCGTGAGATTGAGCTCGAAGACGCCGTTCATCGAGTCGGTGAAGTAGCAGAAGCCCTCGCCCGCGAAGACCCGCCAGGAGTCGATTCCGCCGAAATGCGGCGGGGATTTGATCGACGAGACGTATTCTGGGTCATATGGGTCGGTGACGTCGAATATCTCGACTCCGTGACCGCAGCCGTAGCCCTCGGCGAGCATCTCAGGCGTGACGAAATCGTAGTTCTTGTACTTGCGGCGATTTTTAAGTCTCGCCGAATGGTGTCCGGTCGCGCAGAGACAGAGCGTGCGTCCGGACGACTCAACGACACAGACTCCGTCGGCAAAGCCGTTGACCGAAAAGCGCGAGATTTCCACGGCTTTCGCGGGATTGCTGATGTCGGATATCCGCACGAGACGGTTCATCCAGTCGCCGATGAAGGCGCTATTTTCGTGAAGCCAGACCGACTGCGCCTCGCCGCAGTAAAAGCTCCCCAGCCAGCCGGGATTATAAGGGTCGCGGACATCCCATAATTCGCAGCCCATGTGGCGGTTCGTGACGGCGAGCAGACAGTCGGCGGCGCAGACTCCGGTAGCGAGCTCAAGCGTGTCGAGTCGGCGGACGAGCTTCGGATTTCTGTAGTCGCGCAGGTCGCAGATATAGAGCCCGTCAGCGCGCGCGGTGACGTAGGCAAAGCCGTCCGAGATCATGATCTGGCGCGAGTCGCCGAGCCCGGAGAGCTCGGAAATCAGCTCCGGAACGCCGTCTTTTAGTCGGAGTATCATCAATTTACAGCGTCCGGCGGCGACAAGGAGCTTTCCGCCGGGGGTATCGAGAGTATCGGCGTCCATGGCGTTCGGGAGGTCGACAGTTCCGGTGACATCAAACTTACCGAACGGCGCGGGATCGGGTAGCAGGGTTTCGGGAGCGTAAGCTCCGTTGAGAATTGACATTTTGTGATTCCTTTCGCTTTTTGTATGACCATTATATCATACTCCGGCGGGGAAAGCAAGGCTTTTTCGGGAATAAAACGGATTGTGCAAATCTTCTGGCGAAAAATCACAGCGGGAGGAATTCGCAAAGTCCTTTCGCCTCATACGCTTCACGGAACGGAGTCAGGAATTTCTCCGGCTCGGCGGCGAAATAGTCGGTTCCGTCGCGGCTGACGTTCGAGCGGCGCAGGATGTATTTCGCGCGGTCGAGTTTTTCCTTCGCTTCGTTATCCCGCCCGAGCCGGAACAGGCACAGCGCCTCGCTGAGGCACGCTCCCCAGTGGTTTGCCCGCGTGCCGCTCCATTTGTAGCTTTCGAGACAAATCTCATCCGAGAGCATGAAGAGCTCGATTACCGCACGCTCTTTGCCGAACGACTCAAGCGCCGCTTCGAACTGTCCGGTTTGCAGATAGCCGCTGCCCTAGTCGGCGCAGGTCATGAAGAGATCCTGTACGGTCTGCCATTTCAGGTCATTTGCGAATCGCAGCCTGTCCTCGCCCGAAAGCTGTCCGGCGCCGACGCGCAGGCGGTCGTTCACATCGAGCGAGCCGAGCTCCGGAAGCGACTCGACGACCCGCAGAGCGTCGGAATTCCGTCCGGCGTCGGTGTAGAGCTTTGCGAGCAGGCGTTTGGCTCTGCCTTCGATCAGAAAATCGTCCGCGGTGTTCGCGAGCGTTTCGGCTATCGGCAGAGCCTTTTCGGGCGCTTCGGACATATAGAGCTCGGCGAGCTCGATCATCAGCCGCTCGTTGTCGGGGAACTCTTTCAGCGCGTTCGTGAGAAGCGGCTCGCATTTTGCGCGGTCGCTCCAGAAACAGTTCTCGTGTTCCTTTATGATGGCTTCGATTTTCCGCTCGACCTCGCTTGCGTCGCGACCGAACAGCGTGTCGAGACTGACTCCGAAGAAGTTCGCTAAGACCGGAAGCTGCGCGATGTCGGGTTGACAAACCGCGGATTCCCACTTGCTGACCGCCTGCGGTGAGACATTGAGCTTCGCGGCGAGCTCCTCCTGTGTGAGCCGCTTATTTTTACGCAGCTCGCGAATCTTTGATCCTAAATTCATTGACTATCGCTCCTTTCTGTGATAAAATTATATCATAAAAGCGGTCGGGTGTCAATGACGCGGTTTTCGGGAAAATACAACCGGAGGTTGAATTTTTCGCGAAGCTGTAATTATCGCGGTTTTTTCCTGTTTATATAAGTGCACGTGCAAAACCACACGAAAGGACTGATACGATGGACGACAATTTATACATGCGCTTTGAGTCGCGCGACGAGACTGTGCTTGCCGATGTCGACCGGCTCTGCGGGCGGCTGATAACCTCAGTCGCGCGGAATATCACGCGGAGCGCCGAGGACGCCGAGGAGATTCACAACGACGTTTTAAGAAAGCTCTGGGACAGCATTCCGCCCGCTAAACCCGACTCGGTGAAGTCGTATTCGGCTATGATCGCGCGTCGGCTCGCTCTGAACCGCGTCGAGTTGATGGCTGCGAAAAAGCGCGGGACGGCGATCCCGCTCGACGAGCTTCTTGAGGTCGCGTCGGACGATGAAATCTCTGAGAAGCTCGAGGCAAAGGAGCTCGGAGGGGCGATAAACGGCTTCTTAGGTAATCTGCGGCGCGAGGAGCGGGTGATGTTCATCCGTCGCTATGTCCTTGCCGAAGAGCCGGGAGAGCTCGCCGCGCGGCTCGGAATCACGGTGAACAGCCTCAACGTGAAGCTGTACCGGCTTCGCGGTCGGCTCAGAACTTATCTGAAAGAGAGGGATTACATTGAGTAAGCTTAACGAAGCGCTCGGATTTGTCGAGGAAAAGTATCTCGACGAGGCGGAGAACTACACGAAAAAGAGACTGAAGCTGAAAACAGTGCCGCTTGTCGCCGCCTGCGCAATACTGCTCGCGCTCGGAGTCGCGGCGGTCGGGTTCAGGTACTTCGCGCCCGGAGTCGGGATTGTCGACGGCGGGGTGAAGGTTCTGACGGCGAAGGATACTGTGCGGCTCGGCGATGTCATAGTTGATTCGGTCATACTCACCGAGTCGGACGAGAATCTGCTGACCGTCTGGCTCTGGCGCGAAAACGAGGTTGAAATCGACCCTGCCGACGCAAGGCAGGGAATCCCGCCAAAGGAGCTCGAGGATCTGACCGCCGAGATAAACGGTGTTATCTACGACGACCCGAACTGGGGCGGCGCGACGATCGGCTACACGACCTACACGTTCAGAGGTGTTGAAGCCGGCGACAGCGTCATCCTCCGCTCGAATGGCTATGAAGCGGCTGTGGAGCTCACCGACGCGAGAACGTCAAGACGCGGTGGGACGATAAAGTACGGAAAGAAGCAGATTGAGCTGATTCAGGTCTCGGAGAGCGACGACCTCTGGGCGGCGGAGATAAAGGACGATTTCATGCTCGGGCTCACGAAAAGCGGCGTTTCGGTGACCGCTTACGGAGCTTTCGCGGCTGAGACCGACGACGGGCGCGGCTGGATGTCCGGTAATCTGACGCTCGTCGGCAGTGGGAAGGTTTACGCCGACGTCGTGAAGGTCAACAACGCGACACACGGAAAGTCGATCGACAAGGTCGCCCTGAAGGTACTGACATATATGCTCGGTTTCCGCGAGAACCGCGACACTCTGCCTGACGTGAAGGTGACGATTCCCGAAAAGGGCGAAACGGTTGCGTATGACCTCGTGCTCTGGGAAAGCGGCGGGCTTTCGGTGCGGCTGAAGTCGGTGACGAACGGCGACCGGCTGAGCTTTGATTGCGAGTTTGAGAACAAATCGGGCGAGAAGATCGAAGGAGCGCTTGTCGACGCGGTCGGATATGTCCGGCGCGACTATGAGTACGACATGAATAGCGGCGAGCATATTTCGGCGAAGGCTCAGCTGACATTGGTCTACAGCGCGGGAGGCGAGGTCTGTATGTACGACTTTTCGACCGGCGGAGACATCGTTCTCGAGCCGGGAACTGAAATCATCGTGAAGCCCGACAGCGCGCGATTACAGTACGGTGTCTACAGTGATGAGTTCTCCCCTAACCTTGGCACGACCAAGCTGAAATAAAGCAGTCCCTCTCCGGTCTCCCGGGGAGGGACTTTTTTACACAGAGCTGTGGATTAAATTATCTCACGATTTCAATTTCGTCGGGCGCTTTTATCTCGACCTTTCCGTCCTTGTCGGCGTAGATCTCAACCTTGCCGAAGGGCGTCGGGTATGCGCCGCGAATCCAGTCGAGCCCGCAGAGGTTCGGCTTGACCTCGATTTTTTTGCATCCGGCTTCGAGGATCTTCACGCCGAGGATATGCCTTGCGATGAAGGTGCAGGGTCCTGACGACCAGCCGTGGCAGAGGCTGTGTCTGAGTCCGACATAGCAGTACTTTCCGAAGTCGGCGTGTATGTCCTTGCCGCCCTCCGGGACAATCTCGTCGATGCCGTGCGCGTCGAACTCTCCCTTGTCGTTTACCGTCCAGTCAAGGTCGAAGTCCTCCCAGAAGGTCGTCGCGCCGAGCTTAAGCATCGCGCCGTAGTATTCCTTCATATCGCGCAGAGCCTCAGCCGTCCTGCCCGCCATCACCTTCGCCGCCATTATATAGTAGGAGTAGTAGGTCGAGTAGCCGTGCGCGCCGTTCACGCTCAGCACCTCGTCGTCGATCTTCTTCGCGTCGACTATGCCGGAGAGCGCGAGTACCGACGAAGCCGATTTCGCTTTCAGCTCGGGGATGTGCTTTTTCATTAAATCCATCTTCGCGCGGCACTCAGTTGCTATCTCTTCCTCGCCGAATATGTCGCAGAAATACGCAACTGTTCCAAGTCCGAGCGACAGAAGTCCCTGGAGTCCGCAGTGCTTTGCGACCGGGTCGTCGTTGGTCGGCCAGTCGAGGAATCTCCACTCCGGGAAGTTCTCGCTTCCGTCGTCCTTCACGAGCGAACAGAGCACCGGAGCGAGTTCTTTTATGTACTCCTTCTGCTCCTTCAGGTACTCAAGGTTTCCGTTCTGCATGTAGTAGTCGCGCTGGCACATAAGCCACCAGATCGTGTAGGACGGAACGCCGTTCATCCACATCGCGCGCTGACCCTCCGACTTCGCGGTGAGCGGGGTCACGTCCCTGACCGAGTCAAGGCTGCGCGGCACGACCTCATTGTCTCCGAAGACCGAGCAGATTGTCATGACCTCAGGGTGCATGTCGCCTATCCAGACAAGCCGGTCGCGCTTGATGCCGTCCCACATGTACTCCTGCATGTTGAGGTGAGCCGTGTAAGCCGCCGTGTCGTAGATTTTAGTGATCTCGGGGTCGGAGCAGCCGAATGAGCCGACATACTCTATGTCGCGGATTATCAGCACGCCCTCAATCGCTTTCAGGGCGATTTCCTCGCCGTCGGCAAGCTCTATCGCGGCGAAGCGGAAGCCCGACTCATTTGTGTCCGTGCCCGAAAAGCCGCTCAGAGTGAGTCTGAAATCGCGGTTCGCGTGGTCGTTGGTCGAGCCCTTTTCCGGTGTCGGAGTCAGAGCCTCGGTGACCGACTCGCCAAAGCGGACATTCACCGTGACGCGCTTTGGCTTCGTCCACTGGACAAGCAGACGGACGCTTCCGTGTATCTCGCGCCCGAAGTCGACGAGGATCATGCCGCCCTTTCTGAGTATCGTACAGCCGGTCGAGTCGAAGGAAATCTGACCCGCGCGGTCCTTCAGCATCTCCTCGGGGTGGGAGACGTCGCCCGACGTTGTGACTATTCTTGTCGGACGGAGATAATAACGTTTTCTGGGATCGGTGTCAAACGGCTTCACGCCGAATTTTTCGGTGAGTTTCATAAAATCCTCCTCAGAGAAGTGTCTTGTATGCTTCGAAGTAGCGGCGACCGAACTCGCGCTGGCTCTCAGCGTTGAAGTGCAGAAGATCGCCGCGGTCAGAAAGTCCCTCGGAGCTTGCGATGGCGATGTTCTTGTGCCCGGCGGCAAGGTCGTTCAGCGCCTTGTTGACGTCGCTTACGTATTTTGGCTTGCCGGAGTGCTCTATGAAGAACCAGCCGATCTCGCCGACAACTATTTTAAGCTCGACGCCGAGGCGCTTCTGGAGCTCGTCCATTATCGCGAGAAAGCGCTCCTTGTAGGTGAAGGCGCGGTCGGGGGACGAACACTCAGCCTCGCCCTGATGCCAGATGATTCCGGTGAGCTCGCCTACGTTTGACGCGAGTTTCGCCTGATAGTATGCGTTCAGAAAGAGCTGACCGTCGACCTTCCAGTCCTCAAGCGAGCTTCCGCCCTCGGCGCAGGGGACAAGTCCGATGTCCTCGCCGAATTCCTTCGCGTATGCGGCGGCGAATGACGCGGCAGGACCTACGCCGCTGTTGGTGCCCATAGCTCCGGTGAACTTTATCGGGCGGTCGATGTTGATCGGCTCGGTCATCGGCTGCCACTTGCCGTTGCGGAGCACAAAGGCGTGTGTGGAGGGCAGCGGAGGGATGTCGCGCGGGTCGCCGCGACCTGCCATATTCGACTGACCCATCATCAGAAATACTTTCATTTGTTTGTTCCTTTCGGGGGGGGTAAGATAGGTATATTATACCACTCGGCGCGGGATTTGTCAATGAGAAAATCCGAATCAAAACATTGTTTTTTTGCATAAATAAAGACGCTTGTTTGAATGATGAAAAAACTATTGACAATGCGCATAATACGTGCTATAATAAATATACTGATAGAGAATGAGGTAATGGCATGAAGTTCAAAGAGATAGAGCGGCTGCTTCTCGACAATGGATGGATATTCAAGAGCTGCCGTGGCTCGCATAACCAGTACATACATCCGTCGAAGCCGGGCAAGGTGACTGTGCCAAAGCATGGCGGAGACCTCGATATTAAGACCGCGCGCTCAATAATGAAGCAAGCGGGCATCGACCCAAAGGAGGGAAATAAATAATGAAACTCATATACCCGGCGGTATTTTCGCCTTTAGAAGAGAATCCCGGATACTGCGTGACTTTTCCTGATCTTCCCGGTTGTGTGACCGAGGGACACAGCCTTTGCGAAGCCATCGAGAACGCTCAGGAAGCCGCTGGCGGCTGGCTGATCGACGAGCTGGAGGATGGCAGCCAACTGCCGAGCGCCTCGAGGATGACCGACATAGCGGTCGAAAAGGGCGATTTTACCGACCTCATCGTGCTCGATATGGATGTGTGCGCCGCCAAATATGGAAGCCGCGCCGTCCGAAAGAACTGCACTATCCCTTCGTGGCTGAACACCGCGGCTGAGAAGCGGAATATCAACTTCTCAAAGGTCTTGCAAGACGCGCTTGTGAAGCAGCTCGGGATATATTAAAAGTGAAGAGTGAAGAAGCAGATATTCCTGGCAGACGCTGAGCTCACGGTTCTGCCGGGCGACCTGCGGAAGTCTGTCATCCTGCTTCTTCACTCTTTTTTCTTTTTATTTCTTTTTCTTCTTTTTCCCCTTGAGTTTCGCCCAGAGCCCCTTTATCTTAGCGCCGATCGGATTTCCGCCCAGCCCGGCGGTCAGACCCGCAAGCTTTGCCGCTAATGTGTGCGAGTCGTCGTCGGTCAGCGTTCTGTCCTCGACCCCGGCGTAATAGTCGACCGTCGCCGTCGGGAGCTCACGCTTCGCGAGCTTTTTTTCGACCGCGATCTTTAAGAGCGAATAGAGTATCGAGAAGAGCGGGACGGCGATTATCATGCCGACAAGCCCCATCAGTCCGCCCATGACGGTGATCGAGAAGAGCACCCAGAGCGACGCGAGTCCGGTCGTCTGTCCGAGGATCTTCGGCTTGATGACGTTTCCGTCCATCTGCTGGATAATGAGGATTATCACCGCGAACCACAGCGCCTTCACCGGGTCGACGATGAAGATGATCAGAAAGCTCGGAATAGCGCCGATGAAGGGTCCGGCGACCGGGATGATATTCGTAACGCCGACGATCACGCCGATGAGCACCGCGTAGGGTATCCGGCAGATCGCGCAGACAATGAAACAGAGTACGCCGACTATCAGCGAGTCGAGTATCTCTCCGGTTATGAAGCTGCCGAAGGTCTTGTCGGTGAAGTTGCAGAGCTCAAGGACGCTGTTGTATGCGTTCTGGCTCGTAACCGACCTGAGGAGCTTTTTAAGCTGCGCGACGAGCTTTTCCTTTGACGCCAGGAAGTAGATCGAGAAGCAGATGCCAAGGACTGCGTTCAGGAAGCCGCTGGCTATCCCTGAGAAGATGCCGACGACCTGCGGGAAGTGATCCTTGATCGTGACGGTCAGCTCGGCTATCATGTCCTGGAACGCCGCTGAGAGCTTCTCAAGGTCAATATATTTGTTGAAAAAATCGCTCACCGTGTTGACGTCGTTTCCGAATATCTCGGAGAGAACCGAACTCTCGAATATCGCGTCAAGCTTCGCGGTAAACTCGTTTATCAGCTTTGTTGTGCTCTGTATATATCCGCCCAGCTTGCTCGAGAAGTCGGCTGCGCTCAGATAGACCTGAGGGATGATCAGGAGCAGCAGGATGGTCAGTATCATCAGGATGATGATCAGGGTAAGCACTATCGAAAGCGCGCGTTTTGTGCCTTTCTGGCGCTTTGTGGTTATCTTGAAGCGGAAGATGTGTTTCTCACAGAATTTGAGTATCGGGTTTGCGAGGTAGGCGATGATCAGCCCGTACCAGACCGGAGTCAGTATCGAGTTGAGCTTTCCTATCGCCGCGCCGATTACCGGGAAGTTCATCACGGCGGCTACTATAAGTATTATGACGAGCGAGGACAGGATTGTATAGACGGCGATCGTCGTGTATTTTTGGTTCCAGTCGATTTTCAAAATCTTTCCTCCGGAATATAAGATGCTTTAATTTTAATCCATCGCGTGTTTTTTGTCAAGGGGAAAAAGAATATATTTCCATCTGCGAACTATAAAATTAACATATTGTCCAAGAAACGTGACGGCTTTCTGACGAACGCTCACGAAATTTGAAAATCAGATGAATTTTATCGTGTTAGTATTGCAAAATCGCCCGGGATGTGGTATTATATTATAGTATACTTATACGCGCCGGTTTCCGGCTGGAAGGAAGAAGCACAAAATGAAAACAAACGAGTCGGCGGGACGCTCGCCGAAGGAATATACGGCTGATCTCGCGTCGGTGCGCGGGGTCATTATCGAAGCCGCGGCTCTGCCGATCGAGGTGAAGCCGGTACCGGGCGGCACGCTCAGGGTTCTTTTCACCGAGACCGACGAGAGCGATATTATAAGCGCCGGGACTCAGGATGGCGTCTGGACGCTCCAGCACAGAAAAAAGAGGGACGGGACGCTCTTCTCGCGGGTTTCCTGTTCCGGGAGGGTCAGAGTCGAGCTCCCGGAGGAATTTCACGGCGATCTCACGGTCGAGGGGCAGAACGCTCCGGTTTCGGTTGACCCGCTTCCGGTGCTCGCGAACGTTGAGTTCGGTACGATAAACGCTCCGATAAGGCTTGACGGCGTCGAATGCGGCAGTCTCACCGCCGTCACAAGGAACGCTCCGGTGAAGGTCGATGGCATCGTGAGCCGGAACATCGCGCTCGAGACCTCGAACGGCGCGGTCAGCGGGACGATAAAGGGCGACCGGCGCGATTATTTCATCGAGAGTCACACGAAAAACGCGAAGAACGATCTTCCCGGAACTCCCGATGAGGGTCAGCCGGGCAGACTGAGTGTGATAACCAGCAACGCGCCGATCAGCCTGCGGTTCGTCAGCTGAAATGAATTTGAATGGAGAAACAGATGACAAGCGATAACATAAAGGAACTTTCGGACGAGATACTGCGTCTTAAGAAAGAAAAGAACGCGCTTATCTTAGCGCACTACTATCAGCGGCTCGAGATACAGCAGGTCGCCGACTTCTTCGGCGATTCATTTGAGCTCGCTAAAAGGGCGAAGAACGCCGAAAACGAGCTCATAATCTTCTGCGGAGTCAGCTTCATGGCTGAGAGCGCGAAGATACTCAACCCGACGAAGAAGGTTGTGCTCCCGCGCGCCGACGCGGGATGCCGCATGGCTGACATGGTGACGCCGGAGGATATAAAGTCGCTGCGCGAAAGATACCCCGACGCGGCGGTTGTCTGCTATGTCAACTCGTCGGCGGCGACCAAGGCGGTTTCCGATATCTGCTGCACCTCGTCGAACGCGCTGAAGGTCGTGAAGAGCCTCCCGAACAGGCAGATAATCTTTGTTCCCGACAAGAATCTCGGCGGATATATCTCAAAGCTCGTCCCCGAGAAGGAGTTCATCCTGCACTCGGGATTCTGCCCGACGCACAAGAACATCACGCCTGACGAGGTCGAAAAGGCAAAGGCGGCGCATCCCGGCGCGCTCCTCGCGGTTCATCCCGAGTGCGAGGAGGAGGTTCTCTCGTGCGCCGACTTCATCGGAAGCACCTCGCAGATAATCGACTACTGCGTGAAGACCGGCGGCAAGGAGTACATAATCGGCACTGAGGTCGGAGTCGTCGAGCGGCTGGAATACTACCACCCCGAGAAGAAGTATCACCTGCTGACGCCATATCTGATCTGCTCGGATATGAAGAAGACCCGGCTCTCTGACGTGCTGAACGCGCTTGAGACCGGGGAGCATGAGATACATATGACCGACGAAGAGATCGAAGCCGCGAGACTTCCGCTCGAGCGGATGGTCGCGATAAAGTAAAGGAGAAGACAAATGTACCTTTTCGGACAGACACTTGACAGGATAATTCTGAACGCGCTCGACGAGGACGTCGGCACGGGCGACATCACGACCGAGTCTACGATTCCCGAGGATCGCGTAGCGCACGGACTCTACAAGGCGAAGGAGAGCGGCGTGCTCTGCGGAATCGGCGTCGCGGAGCGGGTTTTCGAGCTGATCGACCCGTCGATTGAGTTCACGGCGCTCAAAAAGGACGGCGACCGCATAGAGAAGGGCGAGATAATCGCCGAGGTTCGCGGCAAGGCGACGAACGTACTGACCGGCGAGCGCACCGGACTGAATCTCATGCAGAGAATGTCGGGCATCGCGACCCGCACCGCCGAGGCAGTGAAGCAGGTCGAGGGCACTCAGGCGAAGATCTGCGACACCCGCAAGACGACTCCCGGACTGCGCGTCATCGAGAAATACGCGGTCAAGGTCGGCGGCGGAACGAATCACCGCTTCAATTTAGCCGACGGAATTCTCATAAAAGACAACCACATCGTCGCGGCTGGCTCAATAACGGCGGCTGTGAAGGCGGCGCGCGCGAACGCTCCGCACACGCTCAAAATCGAGGTCGAGGTCGAGACCTTCGAGGAACTGAACGAAGCTCTCGAAGCCGGGGCTGACATCATCATGCTCGACAACATGAACTGCGAGGACATGACGAAGGCGGTTCAGATAGTCGCCGGACGGGCTCTTACCGAGGCGTCGGGCAACATGGGCGACCGGAATCTCTTCGAGGTTGCCGCCTGCGGAGTCGATCTCATAAGCATCGGAGCGCTGACTCATTCGGTCCGCGCGCTCGACATAAGCCTGAAATTCAGAATTGAATGAGGAGGAAAATGGAAAAGATAAGGGTAAAGCATTCGTCGGGTGAATATTTCATCTACGTCGGCGAGGATATTTTAAACGCGGCGCTCGGTGAGTTCTTCGGGAGTAAAAAATACGACCGGGTGTTCGCTGTGTCTGACAGCAGCGTCTATCCGCTTCACGGCAAAAAGCTCCGCGCGGCGCTCTCTGACATCGGCGTGAACTTCGCCGGGGAGTTTGTCTTCCCGGCTGGTGAGGTGTACAAGAACCTCGGCACGGTCTCTCTGATGTACGAGTCGTTCGCCGGGGCTGAGCTTACGAGAAAGTCGCTCGTGATAGCGCTCGGCGGCGGAGTCACCGGCGACATGGGCGGATTCGCCGCGGCGACCTATCTGCGCGGAGTCGACGTGTTGCAGATACCGACGACGCTGCTTTCGCAGATAGACTCGTCGATCGGCGGCAAGACCGGCGTCGATCTCGATGTCGGAAAGAACCTTGTCGGCGCGTTTCATCAGCCGGTCGCGGTCATCTCGGACAGCAGATTCCTCGATACTCTGCCGAAGCGCTTCATCGACGACGGCATGGGCGAGGCGATAAAGACCGGATGTATCGCCGATGAGGAGCTTTTCGACGGCATCGCGTCGAAGACGATCTCGCGCGCTGAGATGATAACAAGATGTGCCGCGTTCAAGGCTGACGTAGTCACGAAGGACGAGTTTGAGGGCGGACTCAGAAAGATTCTGAACTACGGTCACACTATCGGTCACGCGGTCGAGAAGCTCGGCAATTTCGAGCGTTTCTCGCACGGCGAGTCGGTCGGCATCGGCATGCTCTACGCGGCTGAGATCGGCGAGAAACTCGGTTATCCGGCTTACTACGACAAAATCAAAGCGGCGCTCGAGGCTTACGAGCTCCCGACCGTAATGGACTATCCGGCGGACGAGCTTCTGAAGGTCGCGTCCTCCGACAAGAAGCGCACCGGAAACTCGGTTTCGTTCGTCCTGCTCGACCGCATCGGACACGCCATTGTCCGCGACATACCGCTCGACGAGCTGCGGAGGCTTATATGAAGGGAATATTCACGCCCGGTGAGCTGCGCGGCGAGGTGCGCGTCCCGGCTTCAAAGAGTCAGGCGCACCGCGCGATGATCTGCGCCGCGCTCGCCGGAAACAGCCGTATAACCGCGCTCACTCACTCGGACGACATGACCGCGACGCTCGGGGCTCTGAGGGCGCTCGGGGCTGATTTCGAAGCCGATCTCGGCTCCGGCGTCATGACGACCGGAAAGCCGCTCGGGCGCGCTGAGAGCGCTGACACGCCTTCGTCTGATTTCGTTATTGTCGACTGCGGCGAGTCGGCGTCGACTCTGCGGTTCATGATACCGCTCGCGGCGGCGCTCGGAAGAAGCGTCGAGTTCGTCGGGCACGGAAGGCTTCCAAGGCGCACCACAAAGCTCTACGAGCCGCTTCTGACCGCGCACGGCGTCACGATGGATTATCCAGGGGGCGGTGATTTCCTGCCGCTGAGAATCTCAGGGAGGCTCTCAGGCGGTGAGTTCGCACTGCGCGGAGACGTATCGTCACAGTTTGTGACCGGGCTTCTCTTCGCGCTGTCGGTCGTCGGAGAGGGACGCGTGAAACTCACGACAAAATTAGAGAGCTGTCCGTACGCCGACCTGACCGTCGATATGCTGAGGCGATTCGGAATCGGGGTCACGGAAACCGCTGACAGCTACGCGGTGACCGGCGCGTTCAGACCGACTGAATTCGCGGTTGACGGCGACTGTTCGCAGGCGGCGTTCTTCGCGGTCGCGGCGGCGGTGAACGGCGACGTGACGATAAAGGGCATAGACCCGTCGACCCGCCAGGGCGACTTTAAGCTGTTTAAAATAGTCAACCGCTTCGGCGGAAAGGTGACCTTTGATGGCGGCTCGATAAGAGTGGAGAAGGGAAGACTCCGCGCTTCGGACATCGACGCCGCCGACATTCCCGACCTCGTCCCGGCGCTCGCGGTCATGGCGGCGTTCGCCGAGGGGACTACGAGGATATACAACGCCGGAAGGCTCAGGCTCAAGGAGAGCGACCGGATAACCTCGACCGCCGCGATGCTGCGCTCGCTCGGCGGAGAGGTCAGCGAGACCGACGACGGGCTTCTGATCACCGGGCGCGACAGGCTCTCGGGCGGATTCGCTCAGAGCTTCGGCGATCACCGGATAGCGATGGCAGCCGCGGCGGCTTCGGTCGGATGCATCGGCGAGGTTGTCGTCGACGACATGAGCTGCACGGCGAAATCCTATCCCGATTTCTGCCGCGACTGGGAGACGCTGAGACGGATGGCTTGAGCGACACACGACAAAACCGAAAGGACACTGTATTTTGAGAAGATATATTTACTCCGGCGCGACCGCCGGACTCACACAAAAGACCTGCGATGTGCTCGTGATCGGCAGCGGAATCGCCGGACTCTACGCCGCTCTGCACATCCCGCGGCGCTATCGGGTCTGTCTTGTGACCAAAGCCGCAATCGACCGCTCTAATTCATGGCTGGCGCAGGGCGGAATCGCCGCCGTCATCGACCCCGGCGATAAGTTCTCGTCGCATGTCGAGGACACGCTGAAAGCCGGCGCGGGTCTCTGCGATCTCAAAGCCGTCGAGACCCTTGTCCGCGAAGGACCCGAGAATATCCGCGAGCTCGTAGACTGGCGCGTTCCGTTCGACACGAACCCCGAGGGCGAGCTGATGATCACCCGCGAGGGCGGACATTCCTGCCGTCGTATCGTTCACTGCGGCGGCGACGCGACCGGACGCGAGACCACAAAGCGACTCGCCGAGATAGTCGAGGCGCGCGGCGACATTGACATAATGTCCGACACCTATCTTGTCGACCTGCTGACCGACCAAAACGGCGTCACCGGCGCGATAGTCGTCTCGGACGGCAAACCGGCGCTTGTCAAGTGCCCGAATATAATTTTGGCGACCGGCGGAATCGGCGCGCTCTATGAGCACACGACCAACCCTCAGGGCGCGGTCGGCGACGGAATCGCGGCGGCAAAACGCGCCGGGGCTGAGGTCGTCAACATGGAGTTCGTGCAGTTCCACCCGACGACGATGACCCCGCAGTCGGGGCAGATTGAGCGGAGATTTCTCATCTCCGAGGCTGTCCGCGGCGAGGGCGGAATACTGAAAAATCACCTCGGCGAGGCTTTCATGCAGGGTAAGCACCCGCTCGCAGACCTCGCGCCGCGCGACATCGTCACCCGCGAGATAATAAAGGAGATGCGCCGCGTCGGAGACGATCAGGTCTGGCTCGATGTCTCGTCGATGGACGAGGGGTTCTTCTCGAAGCGCTTCCCGACGATCTTCGGCGAGTGCCGTAAGTTCGGGATAAACGTGCCGTACGACAAAATCCCGGTGCGCCCGGCTCAGCACTATCTGATGGGCGGCATAAACACCGACCTCGACGGTCAGACGAACATCCGCGGTCTCTATGCCTGCGGTGAGTGCGCGTGGACCGGAATCCACGGCGGAAACCGGCTCGCAAGCAACTCGATGCTCGAGTGTCTGGTCTTCGGGCGCAGAGCCGCTAAAAAGGTCGTCTCGGACTTCCGCTCGCCCGATGACTACGAGCTTGCCGTCTCGATCGAGCCGCTCTCGGACGGCGAGTCACGCCCGGCTGAGTATTACGTCTCGAAGCGCGCCGAACTCCGCTCTGTCATGACGGCTGACGCGAACGCCGTCCGGACGCCGAAGGGCATGGCTCACGGCAAGGCTTATGTCGACTCGCTCATAGACGAGCTCGACGGGCTCAGGCTCGACAGCCGCGCGGGATATGAGCTATATTCGATGGCGACGGCGGCTGACTGCATACTCACAGGAGCGATAAACCGAAAGGAGTCGGTCGGCGCTCACTATATCGAGCCCGACGCTGAGTGATGGAATTTACAAAAGGAATCGACAAAAACGAGCCGGTCGCGCTCGCGAGGGTCGGCGGATACGATGTCGGTCTGATTGAGTCGACCATCCGCGGACAATTAAAGGAGCTCGGGCTTTCCGGAATGTTCGACGGCAAAAGGGTTGTAATCAAGCCGAACCTCGTCATGAAGAAATCGCCCGACGCCGCCGCGACGACTCATCCGGCTGTCCTCGAGGCGATGATACGCGTTCTGAAGGACTCCGCCGCCGATATTCTGATCGCCGAGAGTCCGCCAGGACTCTACACCGAGTCGGCGCTGAAGGGCTTCTACAATGCCTGCCAAATCACCCCGGTCGCCGAAAAGTACGGCGTCAGGCTGAATACCGACACATCAAGCCGAGAGGTCGCGCTCCCCGACGCGAAGACCGCGCACGGCTTCGAGCTGATAACCCCGCTCCTCGACGCCGACGTCATCGTCAATCTGGCGAAGCTCAAGAGCCACGCGCTGACTAAATTCAGCGGCGCGGTCAAGAATTATTTCGGCTCAATCCCCGGGCTCGCGAAAGTCGAGACCCACGCGAGATTCCCCGATTACGGCGATTTCGGTTCGATGCTGACCGACCTCTGCGCTTTCTTCGCCGGGAACAAGCCGACCTTCAACCTGCTCGACGGAATCGTCGCGATGGAGGGCAACGGTCCGACCGGCGGCGAGCCGCGGAAACTCGGCTATCTTATCGCCGGGATCAACCCTTTCAATGTCGACATTGTCGGAACGAAGCTGATCGGATTCGACGAGGTCATCATGCTCGAGGAGGCAAAAAAGCGCGGATACGCCTGCGACTCGCCGACAGTCATCGGAGTCGCGCCCGAGCGGGTGAGCGATTTCGTGAAGCCTGACAGCTCGGCGGGCGACACATCGGCGCTCACATTCCTCACTAAAGCCTTCGGCGGACGGCTGAACCGCTGGCTTCAGCCGAAGCCATTTGTCGAGACCGCGAAATGTATCGGCTGCGGGGCGTGCGCGCGAAGCTGTCCGAAGAAGACGATCGGGCTTGTCGGCGATTCGAAGAAGCACGCGCACATCATCGACCGCGACTGCATCAAATGCTTCTGCTGTCAGGAGCTCTGTCCGGTAAAGGCGGTCGTCATAAAGAAGAACCCGGTCATGAAGCTTCTCGGAGGCTGACGATGGAGATAACACTAAAAGCCCCGGCGAAGATAAATCTCTGGCTCGACATCGCCTCAAAGCGCCCGGACGGCTACCACGACATCGAGAGCGTCATGCAGACTGTCACGCTCTTCGACACGCTGACAATCGAGCGGCTCAATTCAGAGGAACGCGTAAGGCGTATAACAGTCTCGTGCAGCGTCGACTCGCTCGCCTGCGATGAGAGCAATCTCTGCTACCGCGCCGCGCAGGAGTTCTTCCGCGCCGCCGGGATCGGCAGTTTCAATGTTTCGGTGCGGATTGAAAAGCGCATTCCGATCGCAGCCGGACTCGCCGGCGGAAGCACCGACGCCGCCGCGACGCTGATCGGACTGAACGAGCTCTTCGGAACGAGGTTTGACCGGGCTGAGCTTTTTGAAATAGGCTCGGGGCTCGGCGCGGACGTTCCGTTCTGTATAAAGCGCGGGATAAGCGTCACGCGCGGCATCGGCGATAAGTTTTCGGATTGCCGGAGACTTCCGGAATGCTATTTCGTCATAGCCTGCGGCGGAGAGGGTGTCTCAACGCCCTGGGCTTACCGGCGGCTCGACGAGATGTACGACTTCTCCGAGCGCCCGGATGTGAGCGCGTTCACGTCAAGGCTCGGCGGAACAGCGGAGGAGATCGCCGCCGCCGCGGGCAACATCTTCGAGTCGGCTGTCCTGCCCGTCCGACCGGTCGCGGCGGGGATAAAGGCGTCGATGCTTGAAAACGGCGCTCTCGGCGCTCTGATGAGCGGCAGCGGACCGTCGTTCTTCGGAATATTCAGTGACCGCGAAACGGCTGAGAGGGCGGCGGACGTCCTCAAGAAGGACGGTGTTTTCGCGTCGGTCTGCGAACCATACTACGAAAATAATTTTTAATTTAAGGAGATAAAAATGAAACTTTTAAAACCTGTCTCGGCTCTCTTAGCCCTGACCCTCGTCGGCGCGCAGCTCTTTGCCTGCGGAAAGACCGACACGACCACCACCCCGAGCGACGGACTCGACGAAAACGGCTTCTTCAAGGGCGTCAAAGCCTCTGATATCGTCACTCTCCCGACCTACAAGGGCGCGGAGTACGACGCGGACATCCTGATCGCCTCCGAGGAGGAGGTTCAGACCCAGCTCGACTCGGTTCTCGCTAACTTCTCGACCTACGAGCGCATCACCGACCGCGCGGTCGCTGACGGCGACACCGTCAACATCGACTATGTCGGCTCGGTCGACGGCGTTGAGTTCGAGGGCGGAACGACTCAGGGCGCGGGCACTGACGTCACGATCGGCGAAACCTCGTATATCGACGACTTCTTAGAGCAGCTGATCGGTCACAAGCCGGGCGAGACTATAAATGTCGAGGTCACTTTCCCGACTCCCTACGAGAACAATCCCGATCTCGCCGGAAAGGACGCGGTTTTCGTGACGACGATAAACTATATTCAGGGCGATTACATCAAGGCTGAACTGACAGCCGAGATCGCGTCGAGCTACGGCTTCGACACGCCCGAGGCGCTCATCGAGAATATCGAGGAGTGGGTTGTCGAGAAGCAGAAGAACGAGTTCTTCTGGAATCTCCTCGCCGACGCGACCGTCTCCGATCTCCCGCAGAGCGTCATCGACTATATCGTCGAGGAGGATCTCTCGCGATATGATTACTACGCGACGATGACCGGCATGACCGTTGAGCAGGTGCTTGTGCAGTTCTACGGCTACGAGTCAAAGCAGGCTTATATCGACGGCAACATGGAGAGCTACGAGGCGGCGGCTACGCAGTATCTCGCGGCTCAGGCGATCGCCGAGATCGAGGGCATCACGGTATCGGACGCCGATCTTGAGGCTGAGGGCTTCACCCAGACGCAGTTCGACGAGTACGGCAAGCCCTATATCAAGCAGTACGTGCTCTTCCAGACCAAGCTCCCCGACTTCGTCATCGTGAACGGAAAGGCGAAATGAGTTCTATGGAGAACGCTAAGAACCATGAGATGGTCGACCGGGTGTTCTGGTCAACGCGCGACTACGAGGGCTTCGAGCAGCTCTGCGAGCTCTTCCGCGGGGCGAAGTCGGCTTGCGTGATGACCGACGCTGACGGCGGTCGACCCTTCATCGCGCCGTATATCTACACCTGCTCCTGCTGCGGAGTGACGATCGCCGACGAGAACTGGAACTGCGCCGCCTTCACCGAGGAGAACGTCGTCTCGGTCCGCCCGGTCTCGAACGACTACTACGTCTACACTCTCGAGGTCGAGACGGCTTGCGAGGTCTATCCGAGGCTCACCGAGGACGAGCCCGACCGCTATGTCGTGCGGCTGTCCTTCCTTACGATCCCGCGCGACGAGAAGAAGGCGCAGGATCACCGTTCGGACGACGAGAGCTACAAGGCTTTCGACATCGGTCTGAACCGCCTTTTCACCGGAATCTACGACCTCGACACGCTCGGCTGGTTCTGCGACTCGGCGATGGCGGTCTACGACGCGACCTCCGATCCCGACGAGGCGATGGTCATGCTGACCCTCAACGAGCGGGTGCAGGACCCGATGGCGCACGCCGTCTATGTGAACGAGATCGGCTACGACGGCAGGGCGCTGACCCTGAAAGCCGAGGACGACGCCGGAGAGGCGCTGACACTCTGCCTGACTCCCGACCGGGTCGCCGGAGTCGACCGCGTCGCGTATGTCAACAACGGCTTCTACTGCGTGCAGATCGACCTTCAGCCGCGTCCCGGCGAGACCGGCTCGGCATACCTTCAGCTCGGGCTCTTTCTGTGAGCTTTGCAGAAAATTGAAGGTGCTTTGCTGAATATTGATAATATGCGGAAGAATTTTTCTCTTCCGCATATTTATTTTCACCAAAAGCCTTGACAAATCGGAAAAAACAGGCTATACTATTATCGAAGATATTTTGAAAGGAACGCGGGGTATCAAATTCCTGCAAATCAAGATGATACATAAGAGTGAAATATTCGGATTCGAAACGATAAAGCATGAAGCCGACATCTGTATAATCGGCGCGGGCGCGGCTGGACTCTTCGCGGCGACCGCGGCGGCGCGCCACGGGGCGAAAGTCGTCGTCATGCACGACCGCCCGGTCGTCGGCGGAAACGCCTCGAGCGAGATAAGAATGTGGATACGCGGCGCGCGCGGCCGCGACAGAAACGAGTCGGGCATCACCGAGGAGCTCGCGCTGATGAACCTGAGGCGCAACCCGACGCTCAACTTCTCGATCTGGGACAGCGTCACCTACGAGCTCCTTTTGAACGAGCCGAACGTTGAGCTGATTCTCAACTGCTCTTGCCTTGACGCCGTGATGGACAAAAACACTGTAAGCTCGATAAAGGGCTGGCAGACGACGACTCAGAAGTTCCACGAGGTGAAGGCGAAGATATTCTGCGACTGCTCGGGCGACAGCGTTTTAGCCCCGCTTACCGGCGCGGAATTCAGGATGGGACGCGAGGCGCGCGACGAGTTCGGCGAGGACATCGCGCCCGAGGTCTCGGACAACAAGACGATGGGAATGTCCTGCCTTATGCAGGTGCGCGAGACCGACCGCGAAGTGCCTTACAAAGCGCCAGACTGGGCGACAAAGTTCACCGACGAGACTATCTCGCACCGCGTGAACCTCAAGAACCCGCTCGCGTTCAAGGGCGACAACTTCTGGTGGATCGAGCTCGGCGGCAACGTCGACTCGATCGCCGACACCGAGACCCTGCGCCACGAGCTTCTGAAGATCACCTTCGGCGTCTGGGATTTCTACAAGAATTCGGGTCACTACGACGCGAAGAACTGGGAGCTCGACTGGGTCGGATTCCTGCCCGGAAAGCGCGAGAGCCGCAGATATGTCGGCGACTACATCTTAAAGCAGAGCGACGTCCGCGAGGGCGGGCACTTCGACGACCTCATAGCCTACGGCGGCTGGTCGATGGACGACCACAATCCCGACGGCTTCGGCACGAAGGAGCGCCCGACGATATTCCATCCCGCTCCGTCGCCGTTCGGAATCCCCTACCGCTGCCTGTACTCGAAGAATATCGACAACCTGATGTTCTCGGGGCGCAACATCTCCTGCACGCACACCGCGATGTCGTCCTGCCGCGTCATGGGCACCTGCTCCACGCTCGGTCAGGCGATGGGCACGGCGGCTGCTATGGCGATAAGATACGGCACCTCGCCGCGCGGAATCTATGAGTCGCACATCGGCGAGCTCCGCCAGACCCTGATGGAGGACGACTGCTGGCTTCCGTTCTCGAGCCGCGCTCTGACGCCGATGTCGGAGGGCGCGAGAGCCGAGGTTATCTCGGGCGATAAGGCGACCGACGCCGGAATCCTCTTTGACGGACTCGACCGCGTTGTCGACGGCGTTGACCACAAGCTCGTGATGGACTTCGGCGACAGCCTCGACATTATCTTCCCTGAGGTCAGAAAGCCGGACGAGGTGCGCTTCATATTTGACAGCGACCTCAACCGCGACAGCTTCGAGGAGGGCGTCTACTGGCAGGCGAAGGACTATCCGATGCGCTGCAACCGCCAGCTCGACGAGAAATTCGCGCACCTGCCGGACACGCTCTTAAAGTCGTTCGAGGTTCTTGTCGACGACGGAAGCGGGGAATTCAAGTCGGTCGTGAAGGTAGACGAGAACTACAAGCGGCTCTGGAAGCTCCCGCTCGGCACTGAGGTAAAGCGCATCAGACTGATTCCGCTCGGGGCGTACGGCGCTGAAAAAGCCGGGATTTACTCGGTTATCCTCAAATAAACCGCGGCGCTACCGCGAATGACGTCATCACGGCGACAAAAAATCGGCTCTGTCGGAATCCCGGCAGAGCCTTTTTGTGTTTATTAGATCTGTTCGATAACCCTCCCGAATTGTAAATGAAAATGTCGATTTCATCGCCATTTTCATACGCTAAAGTCGGGTTATCGAACAGATCTAATCGACGCCGCCGACTAGGATGATCGTCAGCAGCATGTAGATAAGCGCCGCGAGCGCTATAACCGCGCTTATTATGACGCCCGGCAGGAACGCCCGACCGAGGTTCTTTCTGAAAACCGCCGTGAGTATAACGCTCACTATCGCGGCGATGAAGATTATGAGTGAGGTCTGGAATGTCATTTCAGCCGTCCTTTCTTTCGCAGAGCCCGAGTTCGTCGATTATCCCGGTCAGCCCGCCGAGCTCGGACGTGAATTTTTCGCGCAGCTTCGAAACGTCCGGAGCGCCCTTGCCGAGCCCGAAGAACTGTTTGCCCTCGAGCGCGATATGCACTTTTCCGTCGGCGAGGAAGGAGATATGCAGCTTGTCAGCGCCGCCGCTCACTTTCATTATCCGCTCCATCATGTGCGGCGTCAGGACTCTGAACGCCTCGAGCTCACTTTCAGACGCGACATTGAAGCGCGCGTTGAACTCCTCGTTCTCGGTGCGGATACCGCCCTTGCCGGACTTTGAGCGCTCGGTGACGCGGACGCCGGCTTCGGATTTCCTTCCGGTGTCGCAGATCATCCAGACGCCGGTGAAGATGTTCTTGCGGCGCTCCTGATTGTTTCCGTCGGCGTCGATTATCGAGTCGGCGAGGTCCAGCTGTATGTTCGAGAGCTCGATCGGCAGTCCCTTCCAGACGGCTTTGAGGTAGTCGCTTCCGCCCGCCTCGTTGAACTCGGGCAGGTCGAGCCCGGCGCTCTTTACCGCGTCGACACTCAGGTGTCCGTGCGGGAGATATTTGTACTCGCCGAAGGTGTCGGTGAGTATTGAGCTCATCAGGTTGTCGCCGGTGAGCTTTTTTATCCTCTTGTCGGAGCTTATTTTGAACCAGCCCGCGACAAACGCAAGCACCAGCAGCACGAACGCCGGCACGGTGTTTCCGGTGATGAACATCACAATCATCAGCGCGCCGAGCAGATAGACGAACACGGTCGCGACAAGAGAGATGGTTTTCAGCTTCCCAAGCTCAGCCGTGAGCTCGGAATCGGTCATTTTTCTGTCTTCCATTTTGTCCCCCATAAATCAGAAATCCATCTTCACGTCCGACTTCGCGCCCTCGGTGGCGGCGAAGAAGTCTATCGGCTTGCGTCCGCCCGAGAGAAGGCTCGCTGGGAAGACCGAAATCGCGGTGTTGTACTTTGTAACGTTCGAGTTGTAGAGTCTGCGCGCCGCCTGAAGATGCTCCTCGGCGTCGCGGATGCCCTTCTGGAGCTCGACAAAGACGTCAGCCGACCTCAGCTCGGGGTATCCCTCGGCGACCGCCGCTAACTTCCCCGAGAGCGCGTCGACCTCGCCCGCCGCCGTGTTGAGCTCGCCGACCGACATGCCCTTGCGGAGCTTTATCGTCCCGGTGAAGGTCTCCTTCTCGTTCTTCATGTAGTTCTTCGCGGTGTCGAGCATCTTCGTGAGCAGGTCGCAGCGCTTTGTCAGCGCGACCTCGATGTCCGAGAGCGACTCGTTCACGCGGATCTCCTGCCGCTTGAAGCCGTTGAGCGTCGAGACGCACCAGATGAGTATAAGCACTGCAATTATGGCGACAATGATGATGGCTGTCATGATTTTCCTCCGTTCGATAATTTTCTTATGTGCTCCGCGAGCCCGGCGATCTCGCTCTCTATGCGCTTTTTCTGCGCCGCGAGCGGGACGTCTTCCTTCAGTTCTATCGCGAACAGCGTCTTCTTTATGAATTCATACCGCCGCTCATCGACGTCGACGACGAGCAGACAGCCGACGTGGTCGTTGAACTTCCACTCGGGGTCTCTGCCTTCCGGAACCGGGTGTCTCTCCCTGTGTCCGACGGCAATGTCCGAGAAGCGGAATCGCACGCCGTCAAGCGTCCCCGAGAGGTAACCGCTTCCGTCGGCGTAGTCGAAATTCCCGAACAATCCGCTCTCGCGTACAGTCGCCTCATCGAGCTTCTTTCGGGGCTCGAAGACCGCGTCTGAGAGCTCAGAGTTCTTCAGCGCCGCGCGGGTGATGTCGCTATCGAACCCGGCGAAGAAATCTTTTCGCGCCTTCCGCGCCGTCTTATCGAGAATCGCGGTCGGAATCGCCGCTATGACGACGACCGCCAGGCAGGAAAGGAGGTTCAGGAATCCGAAAATCGTCAGAAGCACCGCCGCGGTCGCGACGCCGACGAAGACCTTCATCACCGCCTTTGAGATTTTCGTGAGCTTGCGCGCCCGCAGGCGCTCCTTATCGCTCACCATAGATTCTTCACCGGCGCGCCGTCGTGCGTCAGAACGCCGTCAGTCATTTCGTATCCGTACATGCCGACGTAGAAGGTGTCGACGCCGTCGTACATCCACGCCGTGGACGAATCCTCGTCGTAAATGTACTCGTATTTATCGGCGTCCGGAATATCCGTGCCCTCGCGGTAGAAGACCTGCTCGAGCTCGCCGCTTTCGCTGAACGCGCCGGGGTCTGCTTCACCGAAACAGAGCTTGAAGCTGTCGTTCGCGTCTCCCATGACGAAATAACCGCGCTCGCCCGAGTTGTAGAGGTAATATCCCCTGCCGTCAAAATCGTCGTTCAGAGTGCCCTCGGAGACTCCGCCGCCCGGCAGCTTCGCGGAATATCCGCCGTTATAGGTGTCGATCGTGAGCTCCGTGCCGTCGGGGCTGCTCCACGCGCCGTCGAGCACCGATTTGTCGAACTCGCCGCCCGCGCCGACGTCAGAGCGGACGAAGGTCCACGCGCCGATCTCCTCGCGGTCGGTCGAGCCGTTTATAAAGGGGCGCAGAACGCCGTCGTCGCGCAGCTCGAAGTCATACATCATGCCGTTGAAGTCGAGCATCAGCTTTGAGCCGCTTACCATCCCGTATTCGCCCTGTCCGGTGCGACCGTAGAAGGTGAGGTAGGTGTAAGTGCCCGAGTCGATGTCGAGCGTCAGGACATTGCCCATCGTCGTAGACCACGAGCCGTCGATCTCAGCCGGGTCGGTGACGCGGTCGGATTTGCTCTCTCCGCAGGACGTCAGCAGCAGAAGCGCGAAGGAGAGCGCGATTAATCTTTTTTTCATTCAGAACCTCACTTTATCCCGAAGAAGAGCGACTCCGACGGGTCGTAGTCCTCCATCTGCAAGAGCGCGATATTGTCGAATCCGTCGCCGAGCGCGTCGCGGCGGTCGAACTCAGCCTTATTCTCCGCCGCCGTATGAGCCGCGAATACGAGTCCGTCGTAGCCGACCGGAACGCTCACGTCATAGTCGAGGTAGAGTGTCGCGCGGTAGCCGTCCTCGTAGTACGCCCAGCGCGTCGAGTAGCTGTATTCGATGATGAACTCTGTGCCGTCGAACTCCAGCGCGTAGGAGTAGGTGTTGTCGCCCTTAGAGGTGTTGCCGTCGGTGCGCTCGGCGGTCAGGCAGTAGCCGGTGTAAGCGTCGAAGATGTTCTTCGAGCAGCTGATTAATATGTCGCCGTCGTAGTCCGGAATCGACTCGTCGGGGATATAGCAGATCGCCGTGAATTTAATCTTCCGCTCGTCGCCGGATACCTTGTCCGACGTTATCTTGACCTCCCAGTCGGCATAGGTGCGGTAGAAGGTCTTGTAGTCGGTGGTCATCAGCACGGCGCCGTTCGGGAGCTCGTACTTGCCGTTGTCGGGCTCGGCGTTCAGCTCGACGCCCATCTGTTCAAAATAGGACATCGCCGCTTGGGCGACGTCCTGTTCGTCGGGGTCGTTGTTCTGATTGTTCATCTCGCCGGGGAAGTAGGAGAGCTCGTCGTCGTAGAGATAGCCCTCGTTCTCGTACCAGAGCCAGACCAATATCGTGTCGCCCGAATCGTCCGAGAAGGTCAGCTGTACGTCGGTGTTGCCGTCGAAGTTGAGGTCGTCGAGGTCGATCGAGCTGAATTTCGAGGCGTCGAGCGTCTTCGGGTACTCAAGCGTCGCGAACTCGATCTGCTCGGAGATGTCGTGGTAGAAGACGGTGCTCGAGTTGTAGACCGAGATCAGCACGTGAGCGGTCGTATCGTCGATGGTGACGTCGCCTTCGGTGGTGATTGTTCCCCATGTGCGCCAGTCCTCGCCGGCGGGCTCGTCGCCGCATCCGGCAAACGAAAGGCAGACGCAGAAGGCGAGCATGAGACAGAACAGTTTTTTCATTTTCATCCCTCCTAAGGGTAGGTTTGACAATATTATACAACAACGGTAGTGAAAAAGCAACTAACCATGAGTTAGTGGTCGGGAAAAATCAGCGTCTCACGCGCGCGGCTTCGGACGGAGTCATCCCGGTCTCGAGCCGGAAGCGCTTTGCGAACGCCGCCGGGTCGGAGAATCCGCAGAGTCTCGCGGCCTCGGCGACCGATTTTCCCTCGTCGCAGAGCATCCCGTAGGCGCGCTCGATCCGGAGCTTCTGGATATAGCGATGGAGCGGCATTCCGGTGCTCTCCGAGATCATGCGGCTGAGGTGGTTGGGGTGGTAGGAGAAGACCTTTCCGAGCGACTCGTAGGTCAGCCTCTCGCCCAGGTGGGCATTTATGTAGGCGATGACATCGTCGGTTGCTACGCGGTGGTCGTTGCCGCGCCGCGCCGCGCGGATAAGCCTTGAGACGAGCGACGTTATAATCCCGCGCGAGACGCTCTCCCAGCAGACCTTTCGCGCCGTGTACTCATTCACGAGCTCGCGCATCAGCGGTTCGGCGTAGTAAGCCTCGCGGTCGATATAGACCCCGGCGCGGTCGGCGTACATTGTGAGCGCCGGAGTGTTTTCTATCCGCGCCGCGTCGAAATCCCGCGCGGTGTCGGGCGTGCGCTTTACCGGATCGCCCGCGCCGCTGAAGTCGAAGTTGAGCATTATGACCCGCAGCGGCTGCGAAATATCCTGAAAGCCGTACTCGCTCCCCGCCTGCCAGCAGATGAGCGTGCCGGGCTCGAGCCTGTAGACGCTGTCTTCGACCCTGAGTCCGCCCTTTCCCGACAGAACGCAGAGCATCCGCGCGTCGTAGGCGATTATTCCGTTGTAGCCGTAATCCGGCGTTATGTCGATGTATCTCGCGAAGTGCAGGAGAGGCGAGATACATTCAAGAGTTATTTCCTTCATCCCTTTATGAACTCGGACGGCGAGATTCCCTCGCGCGCCCTGAATACCCTTGTGAAATAGTTCGGGTCGGTGAATCCGACTTCGCGCGACGCCTCGCTGACGCTGTACTGCCCCGAGAGCAGCAGATCCTTCGCGCGCAGGATACGCTTGTTCATCCTGTACTCAACCGGCGGCATCGCGAAGAGCTTTGTGAACATCCGGCGGAAGTTTGTGACGCTCATCTCGCAGAGCTCGGCGAGCTCCGCGGTCGTCTGGGAGTTCATGTATTCGGTGTCAAGCAGCTTTTTCGCCGGGAGAAGCCGCTCGTACTCGTCGCGGTTGCGGTGTGTGCGCCCCGCGTCGGTGAAGTAGAGGTAGAGGAGCTCATAGATCAGCGCCTTGGACATGACGCGGTAGCCGTTCTTCTTGTTCTGCCAGACCGAGAGCAGCGCCTCGAATTTCGGCAGATAGACCCGGACGTTCTCGGGCGAGGTCGTGTGGCGAAGATTTCCGCTGAGTATCCCGGAGAACGCGGTCGCACCCTGATCCGCGCTTTTTTCGCGGTCGAGGGTGAAGTTCGCGGTGTAGTGGACGAACGGCTCTTCGCTTGAGCATCTTACGACATATGAGCTTGACGCCGGCAGGAACACCATTTCTCCCGCGTTCAGCTCGAACCCGTCGTCGCCGTAGTCGAAATAAGCCTTCCCGGAGACACAGAAGGTCACGCCGTCGATAAGCCTTCCGGTGCGGTATTCCGTCCACTTGAAGCGGTGGATAAAGGTGTTCTTGTGCACTAAAAGCAATTCGTTTATCTGTATATCGAAGTCGGCTATCTGTACCTGATCGATCATATCGTTTTTCACCTCAGTTTGTTTTCTGCTATTTATTTTACACCAATTCCGCCGATTTGTCAAGAAAAAAATCATCAAAGTGGTCGTTTTGTGCTGGTTTGGGCGAATTATCCATTTACATGAAGGCGGAAACATGGTACTATATATAAAGGATACGCTGAATCAAAGCCTTTTTTGCGCAAAAGAGCCATACCTCGGCGCTTCCATAAGAATCCTCCAAAGGAGTATATTTACATGATACACACAAGAAAGCCCCGCATAGGGATTATCGGCATGGGACACTTCATCTACTGGGATCAGTTCGACGGACTGCTCGATGAGCTGAAGAAGAAGCAGGCCGGGCTCGCCGGATACTTCTCGGACAGGGTCGAGACCATCGACCTCGGCTTCGCGGACGACATCGACAGCTCGTATGTCTGCCTCAAGAAGGCGCTCGCTTCCGACCTCGACGCGCTCTTTGTCGTCATGTCGACCTACATAACCTCGCAGGTCGTCTTCCCGTTCGCGAAGTACCTGAAAATTCCGCAGATACTCGTCGCTCTCCAGCCGCTCGACCGGCTTGACTACACGAAGACGACGACGTATATGCAGCTCGTCAACGACGACATCTGCTCGATGCCCGAGTTCGGCGGCGTCTATGAGCGTCTTGGCGCTCCGAAGCCATTCTTCATCGTCGAGACCGCCGGTGAGCGCGAGAAGATCGCGGCGCGCATAGGAGTCTTCGAGCGCGCGATCTGCGCCGTAGCCGCGTTCAGGTACGCTAAGTTCGGGTATCTCGGTCACACCTACGACGGAATGTACGACATGAACACCGACCCGACCGCGTTTTCAGGGACTTTCGGGGCGCATGTCAAGATGCTCGAGATGTGCGAGCTCATCGAGTATGTGCACGCCGCGACAGACGCTGAGGTGAAGGAGCGGATCGGGCTTATCAGGTCGATATTCGACATCCGCGAGCCCTCGAACGACCCGCTGACCGATTTCGTGCACGACTCCGACCTTGAGCTCGCGGCGCGCTGCTCGATCGGACTTGACACACTCGTCGAGAAGAACGGACTGACCGCCCTCGCCTACTTCTACAAGGGCGAGCACGGCAACGAGTATGAGCGCATAGCGTCGAACCTGATCATCGGAAACTCGCTTTTAACCAGCCGCGACATCCCGCTCGCCGGTGAGGCTGACCTCAAGACCGCCGCGGCGATGCTGATAATGAACCGCGTAGGCGGCGGAGGCTCGTTCGCCGAGCTGCATCCCTTCGACGTAGTCGACGACATCGTGCTCATCGGTCACGACGGACCGCACAACATCAACATCAGCAACGAGCGCCCGGTGCTCAGAAAGCTGAAGAAGTTCCACGGAAAGCCGGGCGCGGGCGTCTCGGTAGAGTTCAAATTAAAGACCGGACCGATCTCGCTGCTGTCCTGCTCGGTCGGCGGGGACGGAAAGATAAAGCTCATAGAGGCGACCGGCGAGTCCAGACCCGGCGCGATTCCGGCGACCGGAAACACCAACACGAAATGCCGCTTCAAAGTCCCCGCGAACGAGTTTGTCGAGCGCTGGTGCTCGGCGGGACCGACTCACCACTTAGCGCTCGGAATCGGCGATCACACCGAAGAGATCGGGACCTTCGCGCGGATGATGGATATAAAGCTCGAAAAGCCGCTTGACTAAGAGATTTAAGGAGAAAAAAATGTTTAACTACGAATACCGTTCTACGACGAACGCCGGAAGGGTCTGTCTTGAGATAAGCCTGAAGCCCTTCGGACTTGACAAGACCACCGCCGGATTCGAGAGGGTCGCGCACACCCTCTTCGAGCAGTGGAAGCCGCTTTTAAAATACGCGACCGGATGCTCGCTCCTCTTCTGGACGAGCGACGGCTCGGAGATACTCGATTACTCCGGGAATCCAAAGGATTCCTTCGAGTGGTGCAAATATATAGGAATTGGCAACTGGGATCGTGACACGGATCCGCACGACCGTGACGACCGCCTGTCGCTGCACGCCTTCCCAGTGCACTATATCGAGAATCCGCCCGAGATGACCTACGGCGACCTGAAGGAGATAATCTCGGTCATGAAGCGGGTCGGAAAGGAAGTTACCGGCTTTGACATCGAGGTCGGCGAGACCTTCGACCCCGGACCCGAGTTCGCCTGGTCGGAGTTCAAGTACAACCGCCATCCCGAGATCTCTAAGGGCGACATCATGGGCTGCAAGCACTGGGTGCACTGCGCGTCAAGGCTGCACGCCGACGATCATCATTACGCCGCTTATCCTGACGGAATCCCGGAGGGCACGCATATCGGCGAGTTCCTCGGCAGACAGTTCATGGCGATGAAGCGCGACCTTGGGTTCGACTACATCTGGCTCTCTAACGGCTTTGGTTTCTCGCTTGCGTCCTGGAACTGGACGGGCGAATTGTTCGACGGTACGAAATTCGACTTTGAGGGCGCAAAACGGGTTCGCGACAGCATTGCCGAGTTCTGGAAGTACTTCTGCGCGGCTATAGGCGACACGAGAGTTGAGACCCGCGGCTCGAACCTCTCGACCGGAATGGACATCTCGGCGCACGGCTGCCCGATAAACGACATCTACGCGGTGAAGAACCTCGTAGCCCCGCCGAACTCTCCGTGGGCGCCGCTCAACTACCGCTTCGGACTTGAGCTCGCCGGATTCATGTCGCATATCGCCGAGCTGCCCGAGAAGGGCTTCCAGCTCCGCTACTACATCCACGACCCTTGGTGGACGAACTCGCCCTGGTTCGACCGCTATGACCGCAGCCCGCACGACATCTACCTGCCGCTCTCGATAGCGCGTCTCGACGAAAACTTAGCTGTCACGAAGCCCTTCGGACTCGGATTCTTAAGTGCCGACGACTCCTTCGGACGCCTTCCCGAGCGCTGCCCGAACGAGGTCACGCCGCACATTCTGACGGCTTACAACGACTACCCCGATGAATCCGGACTCGTCACCTGGGTCTATCCGTTCGACAGCTACTGCAAGGTCGGACTCGCCGAGGGTCGGCTCTCGGAGATATTCATGGACGACTGGTTCGTCGAGAGCGCGGTCGACATGGGCTTCCCGGTCAACAGCGTCATATCGGACGGCAATTTCGTAAAGGCTGACAAGTCAAAGCTCACCGGAAACATCATCTTCACCGCCGTGCCCGAAGCCGGGAGCGAGCTTGAGAATTCGCTCTTTGAGGTCATGGAGAAGGGCGGAAAGGTCATCCTCGCCGGAAGTCTCCGGAACGCCTCCGAAAAGCTCAGAAGGGCTTGCGGAATCACGCTTGGCGGCGAGCTCGACGGCGAGCTCGGCTTCGGGACGACGCTGACGCTCGATAAAGCCGAGGTCAACGCCTACTCGAAGACGCTCATTCACCCCGGCTATCTCTCGAACGGCGGAGTCTGCGAACTCTCCGACGGCTCTACGGATGTGACCGCTACCGTCTCGAAGGACGGCGAGAAGCGCGCTTACATGACCTTCAACAAGTCTCTCGGACTCGTCTGGATACGCGGCTCGTTCCCGCATGACACGAACCCGCGTCCGGCTCTCCCGAACAAGCGCCAACCGTCGAGGTATTTCCCCTGCGCGATGCTCACGAGATGCGCGATGCAGCTCTTCGGCTATCCGATGACCTTCGAGTGCTTCAACGTCGACGACAATCTGCCGATAATTCAGCTCGGAAAGTGCCGGAACTCGGTGATTTACAACGTCTTCGCGAAGGACGCCTCGGTTCGGATGAGCTTCACGACGCCCGACGGCGCTCCGGCGTTCGACGGCACGGAGTTCACGATCGACGACAGCGTCGGAACTTATCCGCTCTCGAGATGGATTCACACCGACTGCCGCGTCTTTGTCAAGCAGAAAAATCGCGCGAAGCTCACGATGCGCCGCTACACTCCGGGCGACGTTCTGATCAACGTCGACGAGCGCTTCATACTCTCGGGACTCGACGACGCCGAGCTGACAATCTTCCCCGAGAAGGGCGGAACTGCCTGGATCGGCGGCGAGTATGACATGTGGAGAGGTCCGAAGTACGAGACAGAGTACGACGAAAAGCGCGGCTGCTACGTCGCAAAGCACGTCAGCGGCACGGTTTCGGTGGCGTTCCAGGCGAAGGAGAATTTCGGTGACTACAGAAAGCTCGAGTTCCTCCGCACTCCCGACATCCTGCCCGACAAGGACTGGAAGTTCAATAAATAAAATAATCCCGGCGGTCGTAAAGATCGCCGGGTGAACAGGAGCGACATATGTACAATATCAGACTCTCTGACTCGATACCGACCCCGATGCCGGCTTCGACCGACCGGATTGTCGCGGCGCACTATTATCCCGCCTGGAAGAAGGGCGCGGCTCAGATACACGGCGGCTTCGACGACCTGCACGGCTACCCCGAGCGCACGCCGCTGATGGGCTACTACGACGAGGAGAACCCCGATGTCTGCGACTGGGAGATAAAGTGGGCTGTCGAGCACGGCGTGAACTGCTTTATCCACTGCTGGTACAGACTCAAGGAAAACGTCGGAAAGCCGGTCACGGTCGACAAAATCCGCTGCGGTCACGGACTGCACGAGGCGCTCTTCAACGCGAAATTTCAGAAATACATGAAGTTCGCGATTATGTACGAAAACGCCAGAGCGCGCTGGGGCGGGACTTCGCCCGACGACCTGATGAACAACCTCCTGCCGTTCTGGGTCGACAACTACTTCTCGCGCGAGAACTATCTGAAAATCGACGATAAGCCCGTGCTCTTCGTCTGCGGAAAGAACGAGATGGACGAGGATTTGGCGCCGGTTGAGAATCAGCGCGAAATCTTCGACAAGTGCCGCGAGTACCTGAAAGCGCGCGGCTTCGGCGGGCTTATCATCGCGACCTGCGTCTGGAACTACGGCGTCGCGCCCGGGGTTTACGAGAGCTGCGTGGAGCACGGATATGACTTCCACTTCGGCTACAACGCCGGATATTCGCCGAAGGACGCGCTTCCGCCCGACGACGAGATTATCGAAGGGCAGTGCGGAATCCTCGAGAAGCGCTTTGAGTGCGACCCGATGCGGACTATACCGACCGCGACCTGCTTCCGCGACGCCGCGCCGCGCTGCACGCCGCACTGGGACAGCATGGGCTTCAATTTCGAGCGCGAGACGCCCTATCATCTGACTCCCGACGGCTTCCGGAAGGTCATCAGACGAATGAAGGCGGCGGCTGACAAGCTCCCCGAAGGCGCTTGGGGAAAGAAAATATTCATGATCGACAACTGGAACGAGTGGGACGAGGGACATTATATCTCGCCGTCGGTCGAGTACGGCTTCAGGTATCTCCAGGCGATACGCGAGGAGCTGACCGCGCGCGACAATCTGCCCGACTACCGCACGCCCGAAGTACTCGGCTTCACAGGTTACAACAAGTCCTGGGGCGAACCCGACCTCTCGGAGGTCTGCAAGGCAAAATTCGGAGTTCACTATAACTGAACGCGCCGTGGGCGCGCCAACAAACCGACAATCAGAAAATTAAAGAAAGGATCAGCGCACAATGAAAAAATTCATCTCCCTGGCATTACTCTTTGCAATCCTCCTCTCGGCATTTTCCTGCGGCGGCGAAGCCGCTCCCGACGAAACCACCGCGTCTCCATCCGGCGACACAACGACCGAGGCGGTCGAAACGGAAATATCCGACGATCTGCCCGAGATCGACTATGAAGGCGCGGCATTCACGATGTTCGTGCGCGACGATGACGGCTTCATCGCGGACATGTATGTCGAATCGACGACCGGTGACATCATGAATGACGCTGTCTACGAGCGCAATCAGAAGGTTGCTGAGCGCTTCGGAATCGAGTTCCGGATAGTCCGCTCGGCGAATGTCTACGCGACCGACGCGACAAGCGTGATTCTCGCCGGAGATGATTCATACGACATGCTGCTCTGCCACGCGCGCAAGATCTCAAGCTACGCGCAGAACAGCCTGCTCCTTGAATGGAACAATGAATTGAAATACATTGACCTCGATAAGCCCTGGTGGAATCAGGACTCGCGTGAAAGTCTCTCAGTAGCGCACAAGCTGTTTACCTGCTCCGGAGACATCTGCCACCTCAATCTCGGCGCGGCTAATGGTATGTTCTACAACAAGCATATCTTCAGGGAGCTGAAGCTCGACGAACCGTATGACATGGTAAAATCAGGAAAATGGACATTCGACGAATTCGGAAAGCTCGCAAAGCAGGGCACGCGCAACCTCAATGGCGATGGTAAGATTGATTTCGAGAACGACCGTGTCGGTTACCTTACAAGCTGGTGGATCGGACCAATTCAGGTGCTTTATACCGGCGGTCAGCGTATCTGTGAAAAGGATGGGAACGACGAGCTCACGCTTACGCTGAACACCGAGCGGACAGTCGACATCTTTGATAAATATTTCGCGTTCACCGACAGCGACGCGGGACACATAATCCTTGCGGACGGCAATGCTGATGTTAAGGCGCGGACATTTGCCGAAGACCGGGCGATGTTCCTTGACGGCAATATCAAGACGCTTGACTTGATGCGTGATATGAAGTCGGATTTCGGAATAATTCCATGGCCGAAGTTCGACGAGAGCGATGAAAAGTATTACACAAATGTCGACGCGGGCTGTAATCTTATCGGCGTGCCGATAAGTGTCGCCGACCCTGACCGTGTCTCGATCGTTCTCGAAGCGCTTTGCGCGGAGGGAAGCAAGACGGTTATGCCGCAGTATTACGAGGTTGCTTTGCAGACGAAGTATTCGCGCGATGACGAGTCGGTGCAGATGCTCGACCTCATTCGTGACGGTCGCGTTTTTGACATCGGGTATTTCTACGACAATGCCGTGATACCGTCCGCGATCAATTCCATAGGGTGGAAGCTCGCGCAGACAGAAGGTCACAGTTTCGCGTCTGTATACGCGGAGAATGAGTCCTCGGCGATAGCGAAGATTGAGGAGATAAACAAGGTTTATCGTGAGATGAAGTAAAAAAGGGGGCAGTCGCAAAAGCGACAGCCCCTTTTGGTTGTTTTACATCCGTTTTACGGCTTCTTTAAGCTCATCGGCGGTCTGGACGAAGGAGTAGGGCGCGTATTCGCCGTAGGCGGTGGGGCGGCTGATCGTGACGATCTCGATGCCCTTGTGCGGCGCGAGCGCGTCAAGCTCGACTACCAGCTCGGAAAGCTCTTCGCCGATTCTGGTCTTGAGCGCGACACAGCCGTGTTTGTTCCTGTCTTTAGCGAGCACGTAGCACATCGTTTAACTCCTCCTCAAAATCATCTTTACTGTGGATTCTGCCTTCTTCGTAGCGTTCACGCAGTTCTCTGCCGACCTCGTCCGGATAACCCTTTTTGTAGAGATAATCGTGAAGCCAGTTGTTCATCTGCCGGTCATAGAGCGTGTTGAACTGCACCTCTATCGGGTAGTGGCGGTTATCCAACTGATAGTACAGGTGAACACCACGGTAGCCGTCATCGGATGACTTTCCGTCCGACATGTCTACTACGCGGAATACGTCGCTGTCCTGACAGATAAGCTCCCGGTAGTCGTCGCAGAACGCCCTGAACCCGAGAATATCGTTGAAGGTCTTGCGCACCTGCCTGTCAGGGTAGTAGCGTTCATATTTAAGAGTGATAGAACCGATACTCTTGATGCGGTAGTCCAGTGCGATCTCATCTAAAACGCTCTGTTTGCGCAGCCATTTTGTCATATCGAACAGCTCGTTCAGCAGCGCTTCCTTATCAAAGTGGTGAAGGTTGTACTTGAGCGACTTCCCGAGGTGGGATTCATACGACAGCCGCTCCAGTATCTGAGTCGACAGTCCGTTCATCAGAAGCAGATCCTCTGTCATGTTTTCCTCCCGGCACGTTGGAATGATGATATTCTACCATGAAACGCCCGGAAAGTCAAGTGCTTTAGAAAGTCTCTGCTGTAAACTTTTTTGCGTATTTCAGCGGATAACGTTCCAGATTCTCATATCGCACTCGCCGCGGTTCGCGAACGCGAAATACGGTATCAGCTTCGCCCTGAACGGCTTTTCGGAGACATTGTCCGAGTAGAGCGAGTCAGTGTCGACTCTGACCGCGCCGCAATAGACGCAGGGAAGTCCGAGCTCCTCGTCGCGTCCGACTGTAAAATTATCGGTGAGCTCGACGTCAGCGAGTCTGCCGCCGTTGTCGACGCCCTCAAGGCACATCACGAACGGTCCGTAGGTGACCGCCTTCATTCCGCGGTCGACTCTGACTCTGCGGTCGGCTCTGACGACCTTCGGAGCGATGACAAGGTCGAGCGTGATTTCGTCGCCCGCCGTCGAGTCGACCTTGGCGAAGCCGTTCACAACCTCGGCGTTCACCGGCTTGCCGTTCTTTCTGAGCGTCCAGACAGTGCACCAGGACGGAATCCTGAGCGCGAGCTTCTTTGCCGCCGTGCACTTTACGCTTACATGTCCGTCGAACGGATAGTTCGTCTCCTGAGTGATCTTATAGTCTCCGAAATCAGCCTCGGACGCCATGTACTGGTTTATGTAGACGGTATCCTCTGTGAAGTTGTAGAGGAAGTCGCCGATCGACGGAATGAATCTCGTGACATTCGGCGGGCAGCAGGAGCAGCTGAAGACCTCGACGCGCTCGGTGATCGGGAAGTGGATGTCGCGGTTGGCGTGGAGCGAAGCGCGGACAATCCCGCGGTTCTCAAGGTCGATTTCCTGCGCGTTCTCGTAGAAGAAGGACTTTCCGTCAAGCGAGAGTCCGGACAAAAAGCCGTTGTAGATGACCCGCTCGACCGTGTCGGCGTACTTCGCGTCGGCGTCCATCCGCTCCATTCTGCGCGCGAAGAGCGCCAGCGCCAGCGCCGCGCAGGTCTCGCCGTAAGCCGTGTCGTTCGGGAGTCTGTAGGCGTCCTCGAAAGCCTCGGCGTTCTTTGTCGAGCCGATCGAGCCGGTGATGTACATCTTGGAGTTCGTTATGTCGGCGTAGATGCTGTCGCAGGCCTTCTTCAGCTCAGCGTCGTTCTCGCGGAGCGCGAGGTCAGCCATCGCGCAGTAGAGGTAGCAGGCGCGGACACAGTGACCCTCGGCGGTGAACTGCTCGCGCACCGGCGCGTGATCCTGGATGTTGGTTCCGCGGTGGTAGTTGTCACCCGGCTGCTGCTTGCCCTGCGGACCGCGCGCGTTGATGAACCAGAGCGCGAGATCGAGCCACTGGCGATCCTTTGTGTAGTCGTAGAGCTTGACAAGCGCGAGCTCAATCTCCTCGTGCCCCGGCGCGTCGTAGGTCGCCGAGTGGTCGATCATGAAAACCTTCTTTATAAGCGCGGCGTATTTCAGCATGACCTCGAGGAACTTGTGCTTGCCGGTCGCGTCGTCATAGGCAATCGCCGCCTCGATGAGGTGTCCGGCGCAGTAGAGCTCGTGCTGACCGCGGAAGCTGAAGCGGTGCTCAATGTCGAAGAGCTGGTAGTATATGTTGAAGTAGCCGTCGTCGAGCTGACCGCGGGCGATGTCGTCGACGACCTCGTCGACTATTTTTTCGAGCTCGGGCTCGGGGGATTCCTTCGTGAGGTAAGCGACCGACTCAAGCCACTTGGCGATGTCGGAGTCCCAGAAGATATGGGGCTTGTTGGGCATGCCCTCCTTCCAGTCAAGCTTGAAGGCGTCGAAGCGACCGGTGTCCTTGAAGCGCTTGTAGACGTTCCAGATGGTGGTCTTGCGGATGAGGTTCTGCTTTTCGCGCCAGAAGCCGGAGGTGAGGCGGATGTGATCATGGGGGAGGTAATTTGTCATGATTTTTTCTCCTTGTGTATGGAAGATTTAAAATGCACTTGTCAAACGCGTTTTTGTGTGCTATAATTATTATACAATATTTTTTTGGCGATTTCAACCCCAAAACCCGTACAAAAGGAGAAAAAAATCGACTTATGAAAGGCAGATTCTGCAACGCGGGAAAGTTTACGTCCCGGAACGAATGGATTCATCCCGAAAGTAAGAACAAAACGACCGAGCTTATTGTGGTGACCGAGGGGAGCTTCAAGTTAGAGGTCGACTATGAGGAGGGAAGCGAGCTGTTCGAGCTCGAGGCGGGGGACATACTCTATATCGACGCGAAGCGGCAGCACCGCGGGGTGGGAAACTCAGACGAGAGGGTGTCGTTCTACTGGCTGCATTTCTGGCTGCCGGAGGGCGTGGACGCCGGGATAAGGCATCTGCGTCTTGGAGACGTGTATTCGGTGACGCTCTTGTGCAGGCAGATACTGCACTACGCGGAGAAGCGCCCGGGCGCGGAGGTGATGGACAGTCTTCTGTGTGTGCTGAACGCCGAGATTGAGTCGCAGAATATAAAAAGAGTCTCACCCGATTCGCTCGCTGAGAAGGTGGTCGAATGGGTGAGGATAAATTCCGACCGGCAGATAAACTCGGTGGACGTATCGGAGCGGTTCGGGTACAACGAGGAGTACATCTCGCGGCTTCTGCGGCGGAAGTACGGAAGCGGGCTGAAGCAGATGATTGTGGATCGGCGGATGGACTACCTGAAGTTTCTGCTGACCGAGAGGGAGTTCACGCTGACCGAGATAGCCGACCGCGGGGGATTTGCCGACGTCAAGCTGTTTCTGAAGTTCTTCGCGTACCACGAGGGTATCACGCCGACGAGGTTCAGGGAAGTCTATAAGAACGGGCATACCAATAACAGATAAGCAGCCTCGCTCCGCTTCGCGTCGCTCGAAGTAAGAAGTAAGGCGAGTTGGCTTTGCCAACTCGTGAAGAGCTGAAGAAGTATATATTGTTGGCAAACGCGGAGCACGTGGGTAATACCGATGACTTTGCGTTTGCCAGGCAAAATGA